>NZ_JANION010000016.1:0-19074 GCF_024610815.1 Mixta sp. | reverse complement strand
CTTTTTTAATGCATCTTGAGCTGCAAAAAAAAGCAAAGTCATATCCTGTTTACCTGGCTTATTTAATTCAGTTATTTTCGCCAGTGTTTTTACTTTCTCCAGATTATTATTACTTATTTCCTGCGCAAGCTGTAACTGTGTTCCACTAAAAAAGTCCTCAGCATTGTAATTTTTCATTTCACAACCACCACTTAACGATAATAATGACAAAGCAAAGAAAAAAGGTAGGTTTATTTTAAAAAAACGCATAAGACAGTTTCCTTTTTGTTATTATTTCTCTCTTAAAAACAATTCATCGATTTCTTTTTCAATGCATCTGATAACCTTCCCCATACTATGTTTATCAACAGGCTGGGTGGCTTATTGCGCAGGGGGCCAGCTTACGCCAGCCTGTTTTATCAGCGCTATTATTTCGTTGAGTTTATCCAGCGTGGGACCTTCCTGACCATTATTGCGCTTTACAACATATGCTAACTGTCGCGCAAACGACCAGCCGCTGTTGGTTTCCACCGCGTGCGGATCGGCGCCATGCTTAAGCAGCCAGACAACGGTATCAAGCTGCATACCATCTAGCGCATGCATAAGAACCGTTCTGCCTAAACTATCGCTTCGATTAATATTCGCGCCTCGCCTGACCATCAAATCCATTGTTTTCAAAGTATTATCTGAAGCCGCTTTAAAAAAAACAGGGCGTTTCATTATTTCTACATTAGGGCTCATACCACCATCAAGCAAAGCCTCCACATACGCTGGTGAGGACAATCTGGCCGTTACGCCTGCTACACTGCCCATATCTGGCACATCCTGCAATGGATCGGCCCCCTGCCTTACCAGTTCACTCATGATAGCCAGCTGCTGTTTCTTTTCTCCCTGCGCGCAATGCAGGGCGTAAAACAAAATCGTCATATCCTGCCTGCCGGGCTTGTTAAGATCGGTTACGACAGCCTGTTGTTTTACCGAGGCCAGATCGCCCTGATAAATACTTTGCGCCAGCGTAAGCTGCGTGCCATAGAAAAAATCTTCGGGAGGGTAAATTTTCATTGCGTTACATCCTGAAATTACAAACAGGCTCAGCACTATCCATAAGAGAGTTAAACTGTATTTTCTGATAACAAGGAAGCTTTTCATAAAATGACCTTATTGAGCTGCCAATAACGCTTCGTCCGTTGCCTTTTCCTGTTCGATACAGCGAATAACCTGATCCATACCATGTTTGTCAACCATATTACCGGTACCGCCCTCAAGGTCATGATGCGTTCCTACAGCTACGGGCGCATTCACTAGCTTTAAGCCCAGTAAGCCAGCACCAGCCATACTGCTTACCAGCATAATACCCGCTCCGCCCCAAAAGCCTGGCTCCTGTATCGAGGTCAGGGCTTCCCCTTTAACGCGGTAGGCAATAATATTTTCCTGTTCACTACCTAAAACAGGCTCACGACCGCCATACTTTTTGACCGTTTTTTTATTTAACCCTGCGGCATTATAAGTCCATCCTGGTTTTCCACTTGCTCGAGAGCATGCGGAAGCAAGTCCTCCCCCTAAAGAATGTCCAGTGCAATCTACCTTTACATTGTTTAATTGTAGTTTTGAACCAATACTGACTGCCTGCTTATAATAAGGTGATTGAAAACCATAGGCTTGTTTAGCATTATTTTTCCAGTCTTCCCATTCTTTTATTCGTGTGCCTCTAAAAACTACAGAACCAGACATATCATTTCCAAAAATAGTTTCTTCCGGCTCATATACCCTTGCCTTAAACCCCTGAGATTCAACAGATTCCAGATCCTCTTCCTTTAACCCATACTTGCTTAAGGCTCCCTGATCATGGCTTATATCTTTCCAACCTTCAGGAACTGATATTTTTTGCTTCGTCGGATTGTCTGGTTCATAGATATGTTGAGCTAATCGCGCCTTTTCTATCCCGGTATTATTCAGGTCCAGACGTTCAGCCGCCGCACGCACCTTAGGATTGCTGCTTTGCTTGCCCTTTGCGATAAGTTGCTTACGCCTTTCCCAGGCTTCCTTTTTCGTCAGGTTGCCGCCACGCCCGCCCATCGCCTTGCCGTTCATTGCAAACAGATCCTGAACACGATTAAGCGGAAGCCCGCCAACCCAGGTATCCGGGCTGTGCTCAATGGACCAGCAATCCCCTTCCACTGTCCCACTGACTACGCCCTTATTACTGCCAGCGGCGTCTCCAATGGTGACTGGACTAAAGCTTCCATCATGAACAAAAGCGGGGTTACCGTTAAAAAGTACGGAATCAACCGTATTTTTAGCGGGAGCAAGTGTGGAAATCACAGGATAGGGAACGGGGTTTGACATACCCGGCGTAAAACACACATCAGGCGCAAGGCCAACGATTTTATACTGCCCCTCTTTTCGGGCTGCATAGTTTTCAGCCATGATGATTTTCCTGCGGTAATTTAGCAGCCAGCGAAGGCGGAAGCGGCATAAATTCCTGACTCGAAGGATCGGCGTTCATTTCCTCTGCGCGCTTTAACATGACTTCTCTGTCGCTACGCTGAATAAAACGGAGTTCTGTCATGACCGGCTCCATATTTTCAGAAACGGCTGCACGATAAGTACAATGCACCTTTCGTTGCGGCAGATCGATAACCAACGTATCAAGCTGCATATCTTTCGCTACGCCCGCCCCTTTTGCCGTCGTGATGAAAATAAACAGTGATTCGACCGGCACATGAAAGGAAATTTCCTGATCGCTTTTTTCCTGTGCGCTGATGAGGTATTTCAGTTTAATCGGTACCGCCTGTAGAGGCTGTGGTAAAGGAAATTGCATCCAGGGATGGGCGCCACACCAATAATCAAAACGAAAGTCAGTCGGAAGAAAAGGATGGCGGTCACGCTGCCATACTTCGTCATAAGTGCCTGCATATTCGATTCTTCCCTGCCAGCCGCGGCCAAAAAAGCCAAACCCCGCCGGCAGGCTGATTTCATCAATACTTTTTATCGGCTGAGGCAAAAGCTCAATCTGCGGCGCAGGCAATCGCTGTTTATTGATTTTCTTCAGGTATTCCGCGCTGTACCAGCCCATTCCTGCCGTATTCGCGGGCGATGCATACTCTTCGCCCTCCTGAAGCGTATAAAATCCCCCAGCGGCGTATTCGTAGCGTAGCGGCAGAGAGATGATCGGCTGCGCGGCTGACAGGCTCCAGCCTGCTATCATTTTGCGCCATTCACGTGGACCGTAAATACGCAGCAGCCGTGTGAAATCGCCAATTTGCGCGCCTACGGTAAACTCACGTACTGGCTTATCTCCCGGCGCCCATGCCGTGCCATTAATTACCACATCCAGCCGGGGCTTCCAGGGCGCCAGATCGCTTTCGAAACATACTGAGCTTCTACCCGGTTCTCCATAATATTCATCCTGCTCTACCAGTTCAGGTTGTTCCGCACAAAAAGTCAGCGAACCGGACGCTATATCGAAGTCATAACTGATACGAGCAGTAACGACACTAAATGCGTGATCATGTTGATCAAACGACTCAAAGAGCATGGCCGGGAAAGCGCTAAGGTTAATGAAGTTTTCCATAATCAGTTGATATGTATCTCGGTGCCGTCAATATCGATAACCTTTTCACCAACCAGCTTGATTTTATTCGCGCTGAGAGTAATGGTGCCGTTCTGCTCCAGAATAATCATCGATTCTCCGCATACCAGCGTGATTTTTTCTTCCGCGCTCACTTCTGCCGTTGTGCCAGCATCCAGTGTGATATCTCTTCCGGCATTGAGTGAATATTTCAGGCCCACGTTGTGCATTTGCATGGCGCCCACGGTCGTCACCCAGCCGGCGCCAACATTGAGCATATAGGCGCCGCCTATATTAGTATTCTGCGCCAGGCCAACATTTAGCATTGACGCCAGGGTAATGGTTTCACTTTTAGCCTGATCGACCTTAAGCGTCTGATTGCCATTAACAGTGACGGACTGGTTTTGCCCGATGCGAATATTTTCATTCTTATCGACGGTTTCAGTCCGGTTAGAATGCACGGTAATCGTTTCATTACCGTCCACCGTTTCGCTGCGGTTTTGGTGTATGGTGATCGTTTCATTTTGATCGACCGTTTCGGTGCGGTTTTTCTTCACCTGCGTTGTTTCATTACCGACAATTGTTTTGCTTCGGTTATTACCAACAAGGTGAGTTTCATCATTTTCGACTTCGGTATCCATATTCCTTTCGGCATGGATCCACACCTGTTCCTCACCCGCCCGGTCCTCGAACCGCAGCGCGTTGGCGTTGTCCGGCGTCCCGTCCTTTGACCGGCTCAGGAACCCCATCTGCGTGGCCGCCGCCGGCAGCGGCCACGGCGGCATGCTCGCCTCGTTGTACACCCGCCCCGTCACTATCGGACGGTCCGGGTCGCCGTTGATGAAGTCTATCACCACCTCGTCGTTCACCCGCGGTATCTGCACCCCGCCGTAGCCCTGGCCCGCCCACGCGCTCGACACCCGCACCCAGCACGAGCTCGTCTCGTCTCCCGCCGACTCACGGTCCCAGTGGAACTTCACCTTGATGCGCCCGTAGCGGTCGGTGTAAATCGACTCCCCCTGCGGCCCCACCACCCGCGCCGTCTGCGGACCGTACGTCTTCGGCCACGGCGTCGCCGCCGCCGGACGGTACGTCACCTCCGCCGGCAGCACCCGGAACTCAACGTGGTGCACCGTTTTCCCCTCCCCGCTGGCGTAGCGGTTCTCCTCCAGCCTGTACTTCACCCACAGCGTCAGGTAGCGCCCGTTGTCCTGCAGGTGCGGCGCGTTCAGCAGCGCGAAGGTGTACCCCGGCGCCAGGCACAGCGTCGTCCCCTCGCCGCTTATCTGACGGTGCGCCGCCTGCCACTCCTCCTGGCGCACGCGCGCGTACTTCTCTCCCTGCGCGTGCTCCACAAAGCGCCCCGGCCACTCGAACACCTCCGTCTGCCCCGGCCGCGGCGACGCCGGGTTTTGCCGCGCCTGCAGCAGCCACGCGTTCGGCTTGCGGAAGTCATAGTCGTCGAGGCTGTACATCCCCGGCGTCACGCTGTCCTCCAGCGCCCACCGGCTCACCCCCGCCGCCGACGTCACCCCGCCGCTGCCCGTCACGTGATAGGGTATCGCCTCGCAGCCCGGCCACGGCCCGTGCGCCTCCGGCGCGTCCGACAGCACCATCACGTGCCGGTCCGCCTCGTGGCGGAACCAGTAATAAATCCCCTCCAGCTCCATCAGGCGGCTGATGAACGCGAAGCTGCTCTCCTGGTACTGCACGCAGTACTCCCATTCCCGGTAACTGCCGCTCAGCCGGTCCTCCACCTGCACCCCGTACTCCGCCAGCAGCCGGTGGATTATCTGCACCGCCGTCTGCCCCTGGAAGATGCGTGAGTTCTTGTCCCGCCGCATCGGCCACAGATCCGGCTCGATGGTCAGCGCGTACACCGCGTAGCGCGTGCCGCTCAGCTCCTCGCTCCGCACCGCCATCCGGGTGATTTTGCCGTTGATGTGGCGCGTGCCCGACAGAAAGCTGCCGGTGGGGATGGAGACCGTCAGCGGCTGGCCCAGCAGCGCGTGACGCTCGATGCGCGGGTCGGTGCCCAACAGGGTGACGGTCAGCTCAAAGGGGTGCGACAGCGCCTCGACGCCGTCGAGCTTCCAGAAAAGCAGCCCCTCCAGCGGGAGCTGCACGGTGATGCGTTCAGACATGGGTCGGTTCCAGAATCAGCGGGGCCCGGCGGCGCCGGGCGTTGGAAATAAAAAAGGGGCGTTTAATTAAGAAACGGCAGCGCGGATCAGCACTGCCGGTTATTACTCAGGGCGCTGACCAGCGCGTTAAAAGGCAAAATGGTCTCTTCGTCAGGCGTCTCCTGGCCCTGCGCCTGAGCCTGCATGGCGCGGTCCAGCGCGGAAAGATACGCATCCAGCGCGTGCAGGATATTCTCACACTCCCCGTTGCCCAGCTGTTTCCAGCCGGCGGAGAGCTGATGCAGCGTCGCGGCATCTTTGTTTAACGAATCAGACAAGGCGGGATCGTTTAACGCCTTCAGCGTCTGGCGCGACAGATACACCACGCCGTAGCGGTAGTGCTCGGGGCTGTTCTCCGGTGACTGCTCCCAGGCAAGCTTTATCCGATCGTTGTTCGCCACGGCGATCGCGCGTAAAAAGCGATCGCGCTGCATCAGGATGGCGTCGAAACCGGCGATGTACTCAGCATGGCTGCGACGCGCCAGATCGCCGGTGTCGCTCAGCCAGGTTTTGTTCTGGGCATAGTCGTACAGCGCCTCGCTCAGCGGGATCATCTTATCGAGACTGGCTTTATACTGTTGCGCCGCGTTATCCAGCGGCGGCAGCGCGCCCGGCATGTTGAGCGCGTTCGCCAGCGCGTCGCTGATGGCGCGCAGCATGGCGGGATTCACCACGCTGTAGCGCTCGGGCGCTTGTCCCGTCGTCATAAAAGACGCGACGTCGCGCTGGTAGTGATAAAACGCTTCCGGCAATGAATGATACGTCATGCTGGATTCGCTGTTCGCCGCCCGGATAAAGGCGGCGAACTTATCATCAATCGCCGTTCCGACGCCGTGCGACGCCGAAGAGGGAGTATTTACAGTATCGGATGTTTTATCGCATGCGGTAATCGTTAGCGCCAGCGCCGCCGCAATCAACAGGCGCCATGGAGAATCCTTTGCCATTTCCCTTCCTGCCGTTATAAACCCCTGAAATGAATGACCGCCAGTTAAGACGGCCGCGCTTTATTGTTTTAGCTTTGCGGGTTGATCAGCCAGACGCCTTCACGATCGACCGTGATCTTCTGCTGGCGCGACGTCCCCTGGTTGGTGACGGTAAAGGTGTAATCGCCCGGCGGCAGCTGGAGCGAGGCGAAGCCGTTCGCCAACGGCACCAGCGCCTGCGGGTTGCCGTTCAGCGCCACGTCGTCGCCCATGCGCAGCTTGATATAGACCTGCGCGACAGGCTCCGGCTCCGGCGCGGAGGCTGGCGTCGATTCCTGCTGCGGCGCGCTGTTAGCGGCGGTTTGCGTCGCTTCCGGCGCCTGCGTCGACGCTGTTGCCTGCGTTTCGCTTTGCTCTACAGACTGCGCGGCGATGGACGGCGCATCGTCGCCGCCTCCGCTGGCGAGCAGCGCGCCGACGGCGATGCCCACCAGCACGCCTGCGGCGGCCAGCCCCGGCCACATAAAGCGTTTCAGTGGCGAAACCGGCGCAGGCGCAGGCGCTTCCGGCGCCACCGGCACCAGCATGGTGCCCGGCCCTTCAATATTCACGTTAAGGATATCGTTCAGGTCGGAGACCGACAGCTCCATCAGCGCCGCGAAGGCGTCGATCGACTGCGGACGATCTTCCGGCTTCAACGCCAGCGCCTTGTCAATCGCATGCAGCAGCGGCAGCGAGAAGCCTGCCGGACGCTGTTCCGCCAGCGGTTTGTAGTTATCCTCGATGCTGCGCACCACGCTCACCGGCGGCGGCGCGCCGACGATCAGGGTATGCAGCACCGCGCCCAGCGCGTAAATATCAGTCCAGGGCCCCTGCTCGCTTTCGTTATCGTCGCTGTACTGCTCAATTGGCGCGAAGCCGGGGCGCAGCATGGTTTCCGTCTCGTCGGAGAGGTTGCCGATGGTCTTGCGCGCGGAGCCGAAATCCAGCAGCACCGGCATCATATTTTCCTGGATCTGGATGTTATCCAGCGAAATATCGCGATGCAGGTAGCCTTCCTGATGGATGGTGTTGATGGCGCCGAACAGCGGCGGCAGCAAACGACGGATCCAGGCCTCGTTCACCTGTTCGGGGCGCTGCGCCGCCAGGCGCGACAGCGTGGTGCCGCTGTAGAACACCGTGCCCATATAGGCGGTGTCGTTTTGCACCCAGAAGCGCAGCACATGCAGCAGGTTGGGATGATTAAAGCGCGCCAGCAGCCGCGCCTCCTGAATAAAGCTGTTCAGTCCGGCATGAAACGTCTTGCTGAAGCGCTCGCTGCGCAGCACCAGATTCAGGTCGTCGCTGCGCACCGCCAGCGAAGCAGGCATGAATTCTTTAATGGCGATGGTGCGTTCCAGCTGATGATCCCAGGCGCGATAAACGATCCCGAAACCGCCGCCGCCAATTACTTCCTTAATCTCAAACTCATTAAAACGGTACCCAATCGGCAATGCGTTCGGCACCGTCCGGTTGTTATCGTGTTCCGGCATGATGGACAACTCTCTGATAGCTAAAGCTTACGCCTCAAACTGACATTGAAACTCACCCTGGTCATAGCTGACGCGCAGGTGACGGAAACGCTGATCACGAGCGCTGGCCGTGAGCAATATCTGGCTCATCTGCGGCAGCAGCGTATTGGTCAGGATGGCATCGACCATGCGTCCGCCCGATTCCACTTCGGTGCAGCGCTGGACAATCTGGCTAATCACGCTGTCATCAATGTGCGAAATGATGCCGTGATTTTCTTCAAGACGACGCTGGATGCGTTTAAGCTGCAGGCGCACGATTTCAGCCAGCATCACATCGCTTAATGGATAGTAAGGGACAACCAGCAAACGACCAAGCAGAGCCGGAGGAAACACCTCCAGCAGCGGCGCGCGCAGGGCGGCGGCAAGCGCCTCCGGCTCCGGCATCAGTTCAGGATCGGCGCACATGGCGCTGATGAGCGGGGTGCCGATGTTCGAGGTCAGAATAATAATGGTATTGCGGAAATCGATATGGCGTCCTTCGCCATCCTCCATCCAGCCTTTATCGAACACCTGGAAGAAAATTTCATGCACGTCCGGGTGCGCTTTCTCGATCTCATCCAGCAGCACCACACTGTAGGGACGACGACGCACCGCTTCCGTCAGCACGCCGCCTTCGCCGTAGCCGACATAGCCCGGAGGCGCGCCCTTCAGCGTGGAGACGGTGTGCGCTTCCTGGAATTCGCTCATATTAATAGTGATGATGTTCTGCTCGCCGCCGTAGAGCGATTCGGCTAACGCCAGCGCGGTTTCGGTTTTCCCGACGCCGGAAGGACCGCACAGCATAAAGACGCCGACCGGCTTGTTTGGATCGTCCAGCCGCGCGCGCGAGGTGCGCACCCGTTTGGCGATCAGCTCAAGGCCGTGGCGCTGTCCGATAACGCGTTGATTAAGCGTGTCGGCCAGGGTCAGCACCGCCTCGATCTCATTCTTCACCATGCGGCCCAGCGGGATGCCGGTCCAGTCGGAGACCACCGCCGCCACGACGTTGCCGTCCACGGCGGCGAACAGCAGCGGCGTTTCGCCCTGCAATTCGCTCAGCGCCTGCTGCTTCTCCGCCAGCGCCTGCTGCAAGGTTGCGACCTCTTCTTCTGACGCGGCGCAGAGCTGGGCGCGCAGCGCGATAATCGCATCCACCTGCTCGCGCTCCTGCTGCCAGCGAGCCTCCAGCGCGTCGCGCTCCGCCGCCAGCTGGCTCAGCTCGGCGTCGAGGCGCGCGATGCGCTCGCTGTCGCCGCCCGCCACTTTCACTTCGCGTTCAGCGATCTCGCGCTCGATTTCCAGCGCGGCAATGCGGTGCAGACAATCCTCCAGCTGCGGCGGCTGCGCGCCCTGGCTGACGGCGACGCGGGCGCAGGCGGTGTCCAGCAGCGCCACCGCTTTATCCGGCAGCTGACGCGCCGGAATATAGCGATGGGAGAGCTTCACCGCCGCGCTCACCGCTTCGTCCAGCAGCAGCACGCGATGATGTTTTTCCAGCGTATTGACGGTGCTGCGCAGCATCAGCAGCGCTTTCTCTTCGTCCGGCTCGTGCACCTGCACCGTCTGGAAACGGCGGGTCAGCGCCGGATCTTTCTCAATATACTTTTTATATTCCGCCCAGGTGGTCGCGCCGATGGTGCGCAGCTGACCGCGCGCCAGCGCAGGCTTCAACAGGTTAGCGGCGTCGCCGGTGCCCTGCTGTCCGCCTGCGCCGATCAGCGTGTGGATCTCGTCGATAAACAGCACGATGGGCGTCGGGCTGGACTGCACTTCGTTGATCAACGCCTGAAGACGCGCCTCGAACTCCCCTTTCATGCCCGCGCCCGCCTGCAACATGCCGATATCCAGCAGCCAGAGCTGAACGTCGCGCAGCGGGGGCGGCACGTCGCCCGCAGCGATGCGCAACGCCAGACCTTCCACCACGGCGGTTTTCCCGACGCCCGCTTCGCCGGTCAGCAGCGGATTGTTCTGACGGCGACGCATCAGAATATCCACCATCTGACGGATCTCTTCGTCACGTCCGGCGATCGGATCGATCTTGCCGTCGCGCGCGCGCGCCGTCAGATCCTGCGCATACTGCGCCAACGTGCTCTGCTGCTGCGGCGCGGCGGCGGTCGCCGGCGGCTGAGCGGCGGCCTGCTGCGCCTCTTTGCTGTTGGCGAAGATAGTCTCGAACTGCTCCATCAGCAGGTCGGCGCTCAGGCGGCTGAATTGAGGCGAAATGCCCTTC
Organism: Mixta sp.; assembly: GCF_024610815.1. Lineage (NCBI taxonomy): Bacteria > Pseudomonadati > Pseudomonadota > Gammaproteobacteria > Enterobacterales > Erwiniaceae > Mixta > Mixta sp. The sequence goes on along the minus strand of NZ_JANION010000016.1, from coordinate 8,638 downwards.
AGCACGTTGGCAAGATTGAAGGTTTTCAGCATGCCGATCAGCAGATGGCCGCCGCGGATCTGCGCGACGCCGAACTTCAGCGAGCCGTAAACCCAGGCGCGCTCCACGGCGCTGTCGATATGCTCCGACAGATCAGAAACCGCGCTCGCGCCGCGCGGCAGGCGATCCAGCGCTGCCACAATGTCGCGTGTCAGCGCCTCTTCATCCAGTGAAAAATGGCGGATCAGCTGCTGCAAATCGCCATCCTGGTGCTGCATCAGCTGATGCAGCCAGTGAACCAGTTCGACATAGGGATTGCCGCGCAGCTTGCAAAAGGCCGTCGCGCTCTCCAGCGAGGTAAATAGTAGCGTGTCCAGTTTGCCGAACAGTACGGCGCGGCTGATTTCTGACATGATGATCTCTGACGGATAGGTTAAGTGTGTGACGCTTTTTACAGGGTAAAAGTAAGTCCGACCGCCCGCGGCGGATGACACGGCGCTTACCGCAAATCAGGTTAAGGGGACGACTCCGGGCTGAACCGCAGGTCGCCGCGCGGCTGCGGCGTCGGCTGATGGCCAAGCCAGGCGCTGTAACCCAGCCGTCCCTGCCCGCCGAGCGTTACGCCCGCCACCTCATCCTGCGCCAGCAGCAGACGGACTTCCCAGACATATTCCACGCCCAGATACTGCCGCACCCAGTCGCGCAGCTCGACGGCGTGGCGCGCATTGGGCAGAAACTGGTTATAGCGCGCCAGCGACAGCGGGCCGATATCAATGCGCAGCTTATGCTGCACGTCGCGCACCGCCACGCCGAGAAACATTGATTCGCCGAGGCGCGGCGCCTGACGGCCTGCGCCGAGCCGCGCCCGCTCGCGCCTGTCGAGCGGCAGCCACTGCGGGATGTTCTGCACAATGCGTACCGGCGCGTTGAAATAGTGCCGCAGCACCTTCTCCAGCCCTTCGGCGTCGCGACCGTGACGGCTGAGATGGCCCGCCAGCATCAGGCGAGCGTGTTCGCTCAGGCTGCCTCTGGCGCGCTGCGCGGGCTGTCCCATGCCGATCAGGCTGGCGAGATAGCTGTCGAAGCGTCGTCCGTCGGGCCTGTCGAGCGACACCGTCGGCTGCGCGTCGGCCCAGGCGCGGTAAAACAGCAGCGTCAGCCGATGATGAAACAGGTCGGCGAACGCGGTCAGGCTGGGGTCCTGATGATGATAAAGCCGCTCGCGCGCATGCTCGGTCATATGCACCGGCAGCGGACCGTTGGGGCCGAACAGGCCGAAGCTCAGAATAGAAACGTCATGCAGCGCGCTGCCTTCCCTGACGCTAACCGACGCCAGCGTTGAGGGAGCGAACGCCAGCGAGGGCGTCTGCCCAAGCCGCAGCGGCTCATGTCGCGGCTGCGGCGCGCGTCCCAGCGGATACTTCTCGCCGCCCTGCGCGTCGATGCGGCGCAGCAGCTGAAACAGATCGTAGCGCCACGGCGCCTGCATCAGTTCGTCCCAGAAGCGATCCGGCAGACGGCGCAGACGCAGCGACATTCTTCTGGTCTGACTCATATCAGCGCCCTTTTGCCCATGCGCGGCGGCCAGTAACCCACTTCGCCACGCTGCTGGCTGTTTAACGTCATCTCGGTAAAGCTATTGATCGCCACCAGACGCGAAAAAAGCCGCTCCAGCACGCTGCCGAACAGCCATGGACTGCTGCCGGAAAAGGCCTGCTCATCCACCGTCAGCTCGATGCCGATGCCGCGGGCGAAAACGATCGGCCCCGGCTCCGGCACGCGCCGATGCACCGGACGCAGCTGGCAATGACGAATGCCCTCAATCTGACGCGCCACCGGCGCCTCCGCCAGATTGGCGTAAAGCGCCAGCATCTGGCGCAGCGCGGCAGCGCCTTCGCCATCCTCGCCGTCCATCAGGCTGAGGTAGTTCATCTGCAAGTGGCTGATCAAACGCCACGTCGCCATCCCTTCGGCCAGCGCCGGACGCGGCGGCGTCGGCCTTTTGCGCATCGTCAGTCCGGCGGCGGGCACCGAATCGGGCAGCTTGAAGCCCTGTTGATCCTGCTGAAGCAGCATCAGCGGCAGATCGCGGCTGGTGCACAGCACGTCCGCCGTGACGTAGCGCAAATCGTCGCGCCAGGGCGCATGCTGTTCATCCACCAGCGACAGGAAAACCTCAGAACCGACATAGCCGGTGCGGGTACCGTAACGCTGCGCATGTTCCGACAGCGTGCGCTGTTCGCGCCGCAGCGAAAAATAGGCGCCGTAGTCGCCGCTGTCGTGGCTGTAGGTGCTCCAGAACGGACGGAAAATCTGTTCGTCGCGCTGCCCTTCGCTGGCGCCGTAGAGCTTCTGCACCGCATAGATTTCATAATCGAGCGGACGAATATTATCGACCACCAGATGATATTCATGGCTGTTTTCGCTGAGCTTCTGGCGCTCGGCGACGCGGGGAAACAGGTTGATGACCGGCGTGCAGTGCAGCGCCAGATGGCTGCGGTCCACTACGCGTTCCAGCGCGGCGTCGCTTTTATCCAGCAGCAGCACGATCTCGAACTCGCGTTCGCCGTCGACCTGTTGCAGCAGCGGGCGCAGCTGGCTGATGCTGATAAACTGGAAGCGCGCCGGAAAGGCGAAGTACTCCTGTAACAGACGGTAGCCGTCGAAGTTGCGCAGATCGTCCGGCAGCAGCGCCTGATCCGGCTCGAAACCTTCCTGCTTCAGCGCGTCATCGCGCAGCACCTGACGGCGCGGCGATGCGCCCACCGTCTGACAGAAGATCCCCACCGTGTGCTGCATCACCAGCTCCAACAGCTTCAGCGCTTCGATATCGGGGCCGCTCAGAAAGAACTCCAGCCGGTCGAAATCGACATGATCGAGCGTGGTGCTGCTGTCGCAGCCGACGCGGATGCGCAGCGCGCTGACCGCGCCGCGCTGGCTCAGCCCCATCTGCCCCAGCGGAATATCCGCCGGCACGCCGCCCAGTTCGACCTGTTTGATCTGCAACGGCAGCAGCGTCACCTCGTGCGCCGTGGTGTAGCTGCAGGTGACGCCGTTTTTCTTCAGCAGCTGGCTGTCCATCATGGTGCCGCGCGGCACGCGGAAGCCGCGATTGATGTCCCCTTTTTTGCTGTCGGGATGCAGCTCGGCGATCGCCATCGACGGCGTCGGCGCCAGATAACCGGGCGCGATCATCTCCAGTAAACGCTGCGAAAAGCGCGGAAACTCCGCGTCCATTTTCAGCTGCACGCGCGAGGTCAGAAAGGCGAAGCCCTCCATCATGCGTTCAACGTAAGGATCGGCGACCTCGATGCCCCGCATGCCGAGGCGACCGGCCACTTTTGGATAGCGCTCCGCAAACTCCGCGCCCATTTCGCGCAGGTACGCCAGTTCGCGGTTGTAGTATTCGAGCAGTTTACTGTCCATGCTTAACCTACATCTTTCAGCTCAAAGTTGCCGTTTTCCAGATCCACATCGGTGCGGAACAGAAACTCCAGCGGATAAGGCACGCACCAAAGGCGGCCTTTGATTTCAATCGACAAGACGTTATGCAGATTGAGCGAGCGCGTGTCGGAGATGCAGCGCACCTGTAAGCCCTGCGGCAGAATGCGCGGTTCGAAATTGATGATCGCTTCGGTCAGCTTGCGCTGAATATCGTGCCACTCAATATCGGACATCCGCTGCCCGGCCAGCGGCGAAACGCCAAAGTTCAGCACCGAGCGGCGTACCTGACTGAACGGCGCCAGATCGTGCTGCGCTTCGCTGTTGATAGTGTTGAACAGCCACTGGAGATCGCGCAGCACATGGCGTCTCAGCGTAGTGTGCGAAATCAGCTGCTGGTTACTGCTCTCCTGCCGCTTGTCCGGCTCGTTGTCCGTCAGGCGATCCAACAGCGACGGCTGTAGCTTGTCGCGCGCGCTCAGGCTGTTCTGATCTTTACGGAAGCGGAAGCCGCCGCGCAGCAGCTCGCCGCTGTCGACCGGCTGCGTTTTGCTGTCGCTACGCATCAGCCACATCGCTGGCGACAAAGGTCAGCGTCTCCAGGCTCAGCAGCGGGAACTCCGCCTCGTCGTTCAGCCACACCTTCTGTCCCTGACCAACATAGTGTTGCTGCGCTTCGTCCAGCGGTCGCCATTCGGTCAGGCTCGCCAGACGCAGGCGATCCTGCGCGTCGGCGTCAAAGGGATAGCGTACCGGCACCTGACACACCTGTTCGGCGCCGTCCACCAGCTGCACCAGCGTATGGCGCCACACCAGGTCGGTCACGCTCGTCGGCGCCTGGAAGCGCATCGCGGCGATAGCGCTGAACGGCACCCAAAAATAGTGGCCGTTGACCAGCAGTTCGCAAACCGGTCCTAGGCGACTGTCGCCGTCCACCAGCCAGCCGAACGGCTGCGCCTCTTCATCGCCCTGCGCCAGCGCGCTGCCGGGATTGAGCGCGGCGGCCTCCAGCGCAGCGTTACGCAATGCGTCAGCCTGCGCGCGCGCTCCCGCAATATCCGCCTGCAATGCGGAGAACAGCTGCGCGGTCCAGCCATAAGCGTCGCCCGGCAGACGCGGCTCTCCCTGGCCGGCGAACACCGCCGCACGCTGAATCTCGCCGCGGAGCGCCTGATCCAGCAGCGTCACCGTCGGCTGCGCCTGCGGCTTCAGCGCCGCCCAGGATTTCAGCTGGGTTTGCGCCCGCGTCCAGTTGCCCGCCAGGCAGAGCAGCTGTACAAACGCGGCGCGCAGATCGGCGTCGCCCGGTGCGGCTTTAATCTGCGCTTCAACGCGCGCCAGCGTTTCATCCAGCGAGCTTCCCGCCAGCAGTTGATGTAAAGAGTGCATCGCGCTTCCTTGTTGATTAGTTGAGGGTTCGCCAGGCGCCGGCGGTGGGATCTTTCAGCTGCGGATAGAGTTCATTTACCAGCTTAATGGTCAGCGGCGCGTCGTTAAGATAAGAGCCCCAGACCTTGCGCACCTCATCCAGGCGCGCCTTCAGCGCGCTTTCGTCACCCGCTTCCGCCGCGCTGATCTGTACCGCCACCACGCCGGTTGCCTGCCAGCCGTTGAGATCGGCGGACCAGGGCAGAATCATCCAGCTCTGCGGCGAACGTTCGTTGGTCAGTACCATGCGTTCGTTATTAACGGTAGTGATTTGCAGGCCGCGCTTGTCGCTTTTTGTGGTCAGGCCCATTATCGGGAACCCCTCCAGGAACGTGACCGGCTGATTTTTCGCGGCGCCGTGGCCGATGCGCGTTAGCTGTCCTTGCCCGCTCAGCCAGCCGTTTTCGCCGCACTTCATCCCCTCTTTGGCCGGTACGAACAGCGCGCTGGTGCGATCCTCGTCCTTCCACCAGGTACGGAAATGACAACCGTCCAGCAGGCTGAACTGCAGCCAGGGCGTGGTGTCGGCTGGCGGAGAGAGCTCTGCGGGATTCACCGCGGGCGCGGCCGATACGTCGGACGTTTCCGCCACGGCGGGCGGCTGCGGCGCTTCAGGCGTGACAATAGCCTGCCAGCCGCTGGCTTTCTGCGCGCTGCCCTGCGCCAACAATTTTCCGCTGGCGTCTTCCGTATGCCAGTTCAGCATCGTGAGCTTGCCGCACGCGCGCACCATCAGCGCGCCGACTTTCGGCATAAAATCGTCCAGCACTGCGGTCGAGTTGTCGCCTTTCAATACAATGCGCAGCGGCACCTGACGCGCGCACCAGTCCTGCGGCGCCTGGCTTTTGACGTTATCGATCCACACATCCAGATTTTTCGAACGGGAAGAGGCGATATTGTAATTTTCCGCCCAGGCGCTGGTGGTCATCAGTAGCGTTAACACACCGGTTAACCAAAGTTTCATAACGTTCCTTTTAAAATGGTTAGTCGCGAAGGGGAATAAACTGCGCCGCCTCGGAGAGCGAGTGCAGCAGCGTCGTATCCTGCGGCGATCCGATCCAGACGGCCATCGCGCTGTAGTTATCCTGATCGCCGCCCGACTGTTCCTCGTTGTTTTTTAATGCCTGATGCATCAGCGTCAGCCACTCTTGCGGCGTGTTCACCATATGCAGCGCCTGCTGCATCTGCTGCTGCGAAACGCCATGCCAGAAGCCGTCGGTGCAGAGCAGAAAGGCGTCGCCGTCCTCGATCGGCACCACGTCGCTGTAGCTGGCGTCGCGGCCTTCATCGCCCATCCCCAGCGCGAAATAGAGCAAATTGCTGTTGATGCCGTCGGTCTGATGTCCGGCATCTTTCATCTGCTGGATCAGGCTGTGATCGGTCGTGACGTGACAGAGGTAGCCGCGCCGAAACAGGTAGAGGCGGCTGTCTCCCGCGTGCGCCCAGTAGGCCAGTTGGTAATCGCGATCGATAAACAGGCTGACCAGCGTCGTACCCATCCGGCTGTAGTCGCGTTCTTGCTTCTGCTGCTGGCGAATCGCCCGGTTGGCGCTATTGACGTACTGGCGGATCTGCTGCGCGTCGAGATGCTCGTCACCATCAAACTGCTCGATAATGGTGTTGCGCGCCAGCTTTGCGGCAAGGTCGCCGCCGGGGAAACCGGCGACGCCGTCACAGACCACAAAGCAGGCGGATCGCTCGCCCACGATGTCGCCCGTCTGATCCTGATTGCTCTCGCGGGTTCCCTGGTTCGACATTGAGGCAATGGTGATATTCATCATTCATCCGAGGCGGTCTGTGAGTCTTTATACTGGTTAACTTCCATATCGTAAGCGTGTAAAAACGCTTCGCCGAACAGCGTATGGAAGTCATCTTCAATTTCGCCCGCAGTTTCGTTATAGCGGCGGTTGAAATGCTCCCACAGCGCCGCTTTACGGCTGCCGGGCAGCGACAGACGCGATGTGACGCCTTCCTGACGCGCCTCTTCTTCCAGCTGCTGCGGATTAAAAGATTGCAGCATGGCGGCGATGATGGCGCGGATGCCGGCGATCATGCCCAGCTGATGCGCCTGCAGATCAACCAGCGCGTCGCGCACCGCCTGCTTCGGCGGCATAAAGCCCGGCATACGGCTGCCAAACATCTGCATCAGCACGGTTTTGCCGGAGGGCAGCAGCTTAAACGGGTTGTTGGCGTCGTCGAGGATCACCGTCATATCCGCTTTTACGCCGCGTTTCAGAATCGAACGCGACGACAGCAGCGCGACGGTGCCCTGCGAGAACATGCCGAGCATCTGACCCAGCTGCTGCATGTTTTCCCGATCGAAGCGCGGCGTCGGCTGCATATCGTTCAGGCCCATGCCGTCCAGCAGCGCCTGCAACAGCTCGCCCTGCAACGCTTCGCCGCCGCTGTCGTTCGACTGCGGCTGGCTGCTGGTGGAAGCGACCGGATCGATGCGCAGACGTCCCTTCGGCGTCGGCGTTACGCTGCGCTGCACTGCCTGCGGCGTCGGCAGCGTAATGCCGCCGTAGTCGTTCGTTTCCGGCTGGCGCGGCGGCGGGTTAAACAGGGGTGAAGCTTCAATCGCCCCCGGCTCCTCCGCAGGCAGATCGGCGAACAGCGGCGAAGCGCTCAGCGCCTCATCCGTCTGATCCGGCGCGGCAAAGTCGGCGTCTTTACCGGCAGACTTCGGCGGCTCATCGGCGAACAGCGGCGAGTTGGCAAGATCCTCCGCGCCGCCAAAGAGATCGTCGGACGATCCAGACGACGGCGCCGAGGCGCCAGGCAGATCCTGATGCGTCGGCGATGGCGGCTGCGCGGCTGCCTGCCCGCCAAACGGAGCCGACTCGCGCGCGGTTGGCGCCTGCTGAGCGGATGTCACGGGCGCGTTTGAGGCATTGGATGCCGCGCGAAGCTGTGTCTGCTGTGTCGGTTCATCTTCCGGGTGCGCCAGCGGCACCGCGCCGCCCATCATCAGGCCAAGCGGATCGTCGCCGTTAAGCTGCGCGGGTGTGGCGTTGCCGCCGCCAAACAGCGCCAGCGGATCGATCTCACCCCCTTTCGCCTTCGGCTGCGCCGCCTTTTCCGCGGCAGGCTGCACCAGAGTGGTCGGCGTGCTGTCGTTAAAGATGCTGTCTGATTTAAACAGCTCATCCTTTTCAAACAGCGCGTCGGGCGCCTGGCTGCGGCGATCCAGGCTCAGCGGTTCGCCGGTATTAAACTGCGCCAGCGGATCTTCCGGGTTGCGGTTTTCCGTCGACGGCGTCGTCAATGGATGCGCGTCGCTTGCTGACGCCGCAGGTTTCATACGGTTCGCGGAGATGCTGTCGGAAATTGAAAACTCTTTTGCCAGGCTCTCCCAGATTTCGCTAGGAATGGCCGCGGTGCCGCCTGCGGACTGCCCCGCCGTTGCGGTCGCCTGCGGCGCCGGACGGGAAACCGGCGCGGCGGCCTGTGCGGCAGGCTGCGCGGCGGCGGAAAGATCGTTAACCAGCAGACGATACTCATCAATGCCGAGAATATCGCCATCCTGCAGTTCAACCTGGCGGCCGCGCTCCAGCGGAATATCATTCAGCTCAACGCGCGTAACGTTGCCGCGATTGGTAATGCGGCATTCGCCGTCAGCGGTGACATGCACAATCGCCTGCAGGCGGGAGATAGTGCGATCGTTATCGGGCAGCACCAGATTGTTATCGACGCCGCGGCCGATGGTGCCGCCAGGCGGTAAAAAGTCACAGCTGCTCTGCGGCGGCTGATGTCCCGGTTTGTTCGTTATAATCGTAAAGCGCATAAC
>NZ_JANION010000006.1:0-16142 GCF_024610815.1 Mixta sp. | reverse complement strand
GCCGTAGCGCTTGCTCATTTCGCCGGTCGAGGCGGAGACCAAATCGATGCAGCCCCAGCTGGTGTAGCCAATGATGGGAATACCGTCGTCGATCGCTTCCGCCATTGCGCGGATATGTTCGCGCAGGTAGCTGATGCGGTAGTCGTCATGAATTTCGCCGTTGGCGTCAGGCTCATCCCTGGCGCCCAGGCCGTTTTCCACCAGGAATAGCGGTTTCTGGTAGCGGTCATACATCATGTTCATGGTGATGCGCAGCCCCAGCGGATCGATGCCCCAGCCCCATTCGCTCGCCTCAATCCAGGGATTTTTCAGCGATTTAACTACGTTGGCGGCGCTGGTGTTGTTGCTGTTCATCTCCGCCGAGGCGCAGCGCGAGGCGTAGTAGCTGAAGGAGACGAAATCGACGGTGTCTTTCAGGATTTCGTCGTCGCCCGGCAGCGTTTCGAGGGTGATGCCCTGCTCGCGGAACATGCGGCGGGTCCAGGCGGGATAAGCGCCGCGCGCCTGCACATCGATAAAGAAAAGGTTTTCCCGATCCTTTTCCAGCGCCGCCCAGACATCTTCTGGCTTGCAGGAGTAAGGGTAGAAGTTGCCGCCCGCCAGCATACAGCCGACCTGGTTTTGCGGGTTGACTTCGTGGGCGATTTTGGTCGCCAGCGCGCTGGCGATCAGTTCGTGGTGCGCCGCCTGATATTTTACCTGCTGCGGGTTTTCCCCCTCGTCGAACGCCAGCCCGGCGCCGGAAAACGGGCTGTGCAGCAGAATATTTATTTCGTTGAAGGTGAGCCAGTATTTCACCAGCCCATCGAAGGCTTCAAAGCAAGTGCGCGCATAGCGGGTAAAGAAGTCCACCATTTTGCGGCTGCGCCAGGAACCGTACTCTTTCACCAGGTGCATCGGCACATCGAAGTGGCACAGGGTGATCAACGGCTCAATGTTGTATTTCTTACATTCAAGAAACAGGTCGCGGTAAAAGGCAATGCCCTCCGCATTGGGCGTCAGCTCGTCGCCCTGCGGATAGATGCGGCTCCAGGCGATGGAGGTGCGAAATACCGTAAAGCCCATTTCCGCCATCAGAGCGATATCTTCTTTGTAGCGATGATAAAAATCGATCGCCTCGTGCGACGGATAAAATTCGTCGTCACGGCAGCTAAAACGCTTCTGCTGGCCCAGCTTTACCGCCATGCGCTCGGGGCCGTGCGGGATCATATCTATCGTCCCTGGCCCTTTGCCGCCCTCGCGCCAGGCGCCCTCGGCCTGATTCGCCGCAATCGCGCCGCCCCATAAAAATCCTGCGGGAAATTTGGTTTCCATATACATCCTCTGTTAATGCGTTTTAACGGCCTGAGAGTTTGCGGGCCAGTCGGCGGATGCTGACGCCGCGTTGGTCTGCTCCGGCGTCACCGGAATGTCTTCAAAGCCTAAAATCAGGGTGGTGATAAAGGAGATCACGACCGCCAGCGCCATAACCGCAAATACCCAGACGATACTCATCGGGTTGGCGGGGTCGAAGAACTGCACGCTGGTGAACAGCCCCGGCGCCGCCATGGAGTGACTCGCCAGTCCGGCCAGGCCCGCCACCGCGCCGCAGATAAAGCCGCTGATCAGGCTGGCCACCAGCGGGCGTTTGAGCCGAATCGCTACGCCGTAGAGCGCGGGCTCGGAGATGCCCGCCACTATTGCGGAAGCCGCCGCCGCCAGCGCGGTTTGACGCAGCTCCGGGTTTTTGGTGCGCCAGGCGACCGCCAGTGAAGATCCGCCCAGCGAGAGATTGGCGCCGATTTCAGATGGCATGACCATGCCCTCTTTGCCGGTTTCAGCGATGGTTTGAATGATGGTCGGCGTGAAGACGCGGTGCATACCGGTCATGACCAGCAGCGGCCAGAGCGCGCCCATGATGGCGACGGAGAGCCAACCGAGATAGTGGTGGATGGTATAGACCACCGCCGAGATGCCGCTGCCGATCCAGATGCCGATCGGCCCAATCAGCAGGATGGCGATCGGCGCGGCGAACAGGACGATCAGCATCGGCTTGAGGAAGTTTTTAGTGACAGCCGGGGTGATTTTATCCACCCATCTTTCGATATACGAGAGTATCCAGGTCATGCAGAGCGCCGGGATGACGGTATAGGTATATTTGACCGCGGTGACCGGCACGCCGAAGAAGTCGACGGGCTGACCCTTCGCCGCCTGCGCCATGAGATCGATAAAACCGGGATGGACCAGCACGCCGGCAATGGCGATCGCCAGCGACATATTGGTTTTAAATTTGATCGCGGCGGAGGCGGCGACCATAACCGGCAGGAAGAAGAAAGCGCCGTCGCCGATAAAGTTCAGGATGGCGATGGTGGAAGATCCTTTCGGAAAGAGACCGGTCATGTCGAGGATCATCGCCAGCAGTTTGACCATCGATCCGCCAATGATCGCCGGGATCAGGGGGGACATGGTGCCGATCAATGCATCCAGGATCCCTGCGCCGATGCGTCTCAGGGTGAGTTTCCCTTTTGGCGGTTCGGCCCGTAGCACCTGTGCCCCGGCGGGAAGCAGTTTGAGGACTTCAGCGTAGGCCTGAGAAACGGTGTTGCCGATGATAACCTGGCACTGGTTGTCGTTTTGCACCACGCCCATGACGCCGGGAATGGCCTTCAGCGCAGCGCTGTTGATGCTGGTGCTGTCGTTCAGCACAAAGCGCAGGCGCGTCATGCAGTGAGTCACTGCCGCCACGTTATCACCACCACCTATCGCCTCAACGATTGAGCGCGAGATTGTTGCGTAATTCTTTGACATGAGTGTGAAACCTCTCGTTATGACGCACCGTGCCGTAGGGTAGACGGCATTTTTATAGTTTATTCAGGTAGTTGTGGAAGCAACCTGCGTAAGTTTTCACTGGCGCTTCCCGTCTGCAACAAAATAGGTAACCGGTTTCACATCAGATTGGTTAAGCTGTGAATGGAGATCAACTGATTTCTTTTTGAGCTTTCAGATTTGTGATAAGGATCGCGCGTGTGCTGGTCGTGGTCGGGTGGGCGTCGGTTTGCGGCCCTGTCAGGTGCCGGTTTGCGGCCCTGGCAGGTGCCGGTCGCAAGGGGGCCGGACCTTTCGGCGGAACGGCATAAAGCCATCCATGGCGCCTCCGCCCGCGCCTTCCCTGGCGCGGGAGGTCCGCCTACAGGTTCCGGCCCCCTCGCTCCCCTAACTCTGTGCTTTAGTATGTGAATTCTGTGTTTCACATCAGCCCGGCAAAGCGGCACAGACGACTTCCAAAGCGACACCCAGCGGCGCAGGCAACACCGAAGCCAAACGAAGCGGCGCAGGCGATACCCAAAGCGACACCCAGCGGCACAGGCAACACCGAAGCTAAAGGAAGCGGCGGGCGGGCCGTGTAGTAAAGCCTCCGCGTCAGGGATGACGCGGCGGAGTCTCCAGGGATGGATTGACGACGTCTTTACGAAACGGCCCGCCCGCCGCTGACTCACTGAAAAACCCGCCAACACCGCACCGCCGCCGACGCTCTGAGCAACCAGCCAACACCGCATCGCCGCTGACTCACTAAGCAGCCAGCCAACACCGCATCGCCGCTGTCCCACCAAACAGCCAGCCAACACCGCACCGCCGCTGACTCACTAAGCAGCCAGCCAACGCCGCATCACCGCAGCCCCACCAAACAACCCGCCTGCAGGTTCCTGCCCCTGCGCCCCCAACTCTGTGGTTCGGTACTGGGGTGCTGAGTTTTATATAGCTTAAAGAAAGCGTTGCCTTTGACGTGTTCATCAGGGACCACGCAACATAATCCGCGATCCTGACGTAAAAATGTTTAGAATGAGCCGCAAGGGATCACGGTTGGGAGAAGATGATGTCAACAATGCAGGAAGTGGCGAAAAAAGCGGGCGTCTCCAAAGCGACGGTCTCGCGTGTGCTGTCAGGCAAAGGCTATGTCAGCGAAGAAACCCGCAAACAGGTCTTCGCCGCCATCGAAGCCGCGGGCTATCGCCCTAACCTGCTGGCGCGTAACCTGGCGACCAGCAAATCCCAGTGCATCGGCATGGTCGTCACCAACACTCTCTACAGCGGCAGCTACTTCAGCGAAATCCTCTCCCAGGCGGCGAAAAAAGTGGAAGAAAGCGGCCGACAACTGATCCTCGTTGACGGCAAACACAGCGCGCAGCAGGAGCGCGAGGCGATCGAATTCCTGCTCGACCTGCGCTGTGACGCTATTATCCTCTACCCGCGCTTTCTCACCATCGACGACATGGACGACATCATCGGACAGACGCGCCAGCCGATTATGGTGGTCAATCGTCGGCTGCGTAAACATCCCAGCCACGCCGTCTTCTGCGACCATAAAGGATCGGCGTTTAATGCCGCCATGGCGCTGATCGAACGCGGCCACCGGGAAATCGCCTTTATTACCGGATCGCTCGATTCACCTACTGCGCTGGAACGCCTTGCCGGTTATAAAGAGGCGCTGCGCCAGGCTGATATCGTCGTCGAACCGCAGCGCATCGTCGAAGGAAAATGGACGCCCGCCTGCGGCGCAAAAGCGGTGGCGACCCTGCTGGCAAACAACGTCGCCTTCAGCGCGCTGATCGCCAGCAACGATGATATGGCGGTCGGCGCCCTGAGGCAGCTGACTCAGGCCGGACTGCGCGTGCCGGATGATGTCTCGCTGCTCGGCTTTGACGATATTCCCATCGCTCCCTTCCTGCTCCCCGCGCTCTCCAGCGTCAAAGACCCGGTCACCGGCATGATCCATGAGGTGATTGACCGCCTGATCTCAATGCTCGACGGCGGCGACATGACCCCGCAGCAGGCGCTTATTTCCGGGCTGGTGCTGCGCGAATCGGTAAGCGACGCCGCCTCCTGAGCACGCGGCAGCCCGACGACTCTGTTGCTATACTCTGCATCACGTACACTCATCGAAGCGGCTGACGCCTTTCAGACGCCTGCAACCACGGGCAACGCAAAGCAGAGCCCTTGCCGTTTAATGCGATGGACACGCTATTTATCCGCTAAAACAGGAGTCACGATGCTCGTGCTGTGGAACACCCTGATTGTGCTGGCGACCGTCGCCGTCATGGAAATCGTGGCGACGCTGGCGCACAAATACATCATGCACGGCTGGGGATGGGGCTGGCATCTTTCACACCATGAACCGCGCACCGGCTGGTTCGAAGTCAACGATCTCTATGCATTGCTGTTCGCCGTGCTGGCGATTGTGCTGATCGCCGTCGGCACCTCCGGCGTCTGGCCGTTGCAGTGGATCGGCGCCGGTATGACGCTCTACGGCGCGCTCTATTTTATGGTGCATGACGGCCTGGTGCATCAGCGCTGGCCGTTTCGCTATATTCCGCGCCGCGGCTACCTGAAACGGCTGTATATGGCGCACCGCCTGCATCATGCGGTGCGCGGCAAAGAGGATTGCGTCTCCTTCGGCTTTCTCTATGCGCCGCCGGTGTCAAAATTGCAGGCGGTGCTGCGCAGCCGCAACACCAGAGCGTCGCGCGGCGAAAACGCTACTCCGCATGACCGCCATGCCGATGCGGACGCTGCCAAAGATCGGAAGAACGCGGCGGCGTCGACGCGACGCGGGAACTGATCGCCAGCGCCGCGCCTTTCATTAGCAGCGCGATTTTCTCCGCGCGGCTGGTGCCCTGACGCCGATCCCAGGCGCGAGGCCCGGCGGCGCTGACCTTCACGCCGATCTCCCGATAAACCCCGTGCGCCGACGCGATCGCCCAGGCGGAACGCAGCGGCAGGCCAGCCAGCCCGACGCGCGCGGAGTCGTAGTAAGGCTCGGCGGCCGCCACCAGCCGCTGAGCCAGACGCGCCAGCTTCTCGCGGTTAACCGGATCGGCGACCTGCTGCCTGCCGATCCCCTCTTCCGCCAGCCACTGCGCCGGTAGATAACAGCGCCCTGTTTCCGCATCTTCAACAATATCGCGCGCAATGTTGGTCAGTTGAAACGCCAGCCCCAGATCGCAGGCGCGATCCAGCACCGCTTCATTACGTACGCCCATAACCCGCGCCATCATCAGCCCCACCACGCCCGCGACGTGATAGCAGTAGCGCAGCGTATCCTCGAAGGTTTCGTAATGGGTGTCGCGCACGTCCATCGCGAACCCTTCCAGATGATCGAACGCCTGCTGCGGCGGAATGGCGTGGCGCGTCGCCACCTCCTGAAAGGCGGCGAAGGCAGGCTCCTGCATCTCCGCGCCAGCAAAAGCGCGCTGCGTTTGCGTTTTCAACATCGCCAGCCGCTGCGTCGCGCTGCCGCTGAGAGCGGACGCATCGCGGAAACCCAGCGCCTGACCGTCAATCACATCGTCGCAATAGCGGCACCAGGCGTAGAGCATCAGCGCGCTACGACGGGTCGACGCGTCAAACAGCTTTGCAGCGGTATTAAAGCTTTTCGAGCCTGCCGCCATGGTTTCGGTGGCGTGATCCATCAGCGTGCCGTTCATCGTGACAGCGCCTCCAGCATCAGGCCGGCGGTCGCTTTCGCCGAGCCGATCACGCCGGGAATCCCCGCGCCCGGATGGGTGCCCGCGCCGACCAGATAGAGATTGGGAATACGGCTGTCGCGGTTGTGCGGGCGGAACCAGGCGCTCTGGCGCAGAATCGGTTCGATGGAAAAGGCCGAGCCGTGATGCGCGCCGAGCCGATCGCGGAAATCAAACGGCGTGAACATGCGATGCGTCACCAGCTGGTCGCGCAGGCCGGGCATGTAGTGCTGCTCCAGGTAAGCGAAGATGCGGTCGCGCAGGCGCGGCCCTTCGACATCCCAGTCGAGATCTGCGGTGCCAAGGTGCGGCACCGGCGCCAGCACGTAGTAGCTGCCGCAGCCGGGCGGCGCCAGCGAAGGATCGGTGACGCAGGGCGCGTGCAGGTAGAGCGAAAAATCGTCCGACAGCGTGTCGCGGTTAAAAATGTCCTCGATCAGCGCTTTATAGCGCGGTCCGAAGCAGACGGTGTGGTGCGCCAGCTGGCTGTGGTGATGGTTCAGACCAAAATAGAGCACGAATAGCGAGTTGCTCATGCGCTTGCGTTTCAGTGACGCGGCGCGCGACGCGCCTACCGGATGATGCCCCAGCAGCTTTTCGTAGGTATGCACCACGTCGGCGTTGGAGGCGACCGCCGCCACCTCAATGCGGCGGCCGTCCGCCAGCTGCACTGCGCTAATCTGCGCGCCTTCCGCCTCCAGCCGGGTCACTTCGGCGTTCAGCTCCAGCGTGCCGCCGAGATCCTGAAACAGCCGCACCATCCCCTGCACCAGCGCGCCGGTGCCGCCACGCGCGAACCAGACGCCCCACTCGCGCTCCAGCGCATGAATCAGCGTGTAGATAGAGGAGGTGGCGAACGGATTGCCGCCCACCAGCAGCGAATGAAACGAGAACGCCTCGCGCAATCGCTCATCCTCGATAAATTTCGCCACCATGCCGTAGACGCTGCGCCACGCCTGTAAACGCGCCAGCTGCGGACCAGCGCGCAGCATATCGCGGAACGAAAGAAACGGCACCGTGCCGAGCTTCAGGTAACCCTCTTTAAACACCGCTTTGGAGTAGGCCAGAAAGCGGCGATAGCCTTCGACGTCGCGCGGATTGAAGCGGCGGATCTGATCCTCCAGCCGCGCCTGATCGTTGTCGTAGTCAAAGACCTGGCCCGATTCCCAGCAAAGGCGGTAAAACGGCGTCACCGGCAGCAGCTCGACATAGTCGGCCATGCGTTTGCCCGCCAGAGTGAACAGCTCCTCTATTGCGCTGGGGTCGGTGATCACCGTCGGGCCAGCGTCAAAGTTAAACCCTTTATCTTCATAAACATAGGCGCGGCCGCCCGGCTTGTCGCGCTGCTCCAGCAGCAGCGTGGGAATGCCCGCCGCCTGGAGGCGGATCGCTAAGGCCAGGCCGCCGAAACCGGCGCCGATTACAACTGTTTTATTCATCACTGAACGCTCGCAGCCGGGGAGTCTGTTTGAGTACGGCCTGCAAGGCTTCGCCGACCGGTACCGGTGGTTTGCCCGTCAGAATCCGCGCCTTGTCGGCCAATGTAAGCTGACCGGCGTAAAAGCGGGCGATAAGCCCGTGGTTGAGTTGGTAAAAACGCTGCATCACCTGCCAGCGTCCGTCGGGACGTCCGGCAAGGAACAGCATACGGTTAAGCATGCGAAAGAAGCGCTGGCGTCGCCACTGCCGCTGCGCGTAGTCGCGCGTCAGGGCGAACAGCGCGCCCGACGAGAGATCGCGCTGCCGGGCAATAAGATCGGCCAGCGCCGCCGCCTGCGGCAGGGAGTAGCCGGTGGTGGAGTGGAACAGCCCGGCGCGCAGTCCGCTACAGGGCTGGCCTGCTTTCTGCTGCCAGAAGGCGCGGCAGTCGCCCGCCAGCGTGATCGGCAGGTTGCCCTGCTCCTCGCGCTCCAGCCTCTCCAGCGCCCAGCCCTGCGCCGCCGCGTAGTCGGCGATATGCTGGCGCGCCCGGTCATCGCCGAGCGTGGCGCGATCGATGTAATGGGTATCTTCGATCAGCAGGCTGTCAGCCGAGAGCGGCAAGGTGTAAACAAAACGGTAGCCCGCCGACTGATCCACCGTGGCGTCCATTAACAGCGGGCGCGTCAGCCCGTGCGGCTGGCTCAGCCGCCATTGCTGCCCAAGAAACGCCTGAAAGCCGATAGTCAGATGCGCACCTGGCTGATAGCCGCGCCCGTCAATTACCGCGCTGGCGCGCAGCAGGCTGCCGTCCGCCAGCGTCACCGTTTCCGGCGTCAGGGCGCTGACCGGCGTCCGCGTGCGCAGGCTATCGCCCAGCGCCTCCGCGATCACCGCCGCGAAACGCCCGGAAGTGATGCTCAGATAGCCGCCGTCAAGCCGGCGCGTCAGCGCCGGAAAGCGCACGTCGTAGCCAGGCCAGCGGTGCGCCACCAGCGGCGCGATCCAGGCGTGCTGCGCCGGTGTGAGATCGTCCTGATGGAACGACCAGGTGTGATTGCCGCCCGGCTCCGCGCCCGCTTCCAGCAGCAGCATCTTCAGCTGCGGCTGAAGCTGGCGCAGCCGCCAGGCGATCAGCCCGTTGGCCAGTCCGCCGCCGACCAGAATCAGATCCCACTGCGGCTTCATGCGCAGGCCGCCATCACCGGATGGCGCTCGCGCAGCGCCTGCTCGACCACCTCCGCCGCGTAAGACGCGCCGCCGGCATGCTCAAGCTGCGCCTGCATCACTGTCAGCCGCTGACGGTAGCCTTTATCGCTGAGCAGCGCGTCCAGGTTCTTCGTCAGCGCGTCAACGGTAGTAAAACGCGAGGCGCGACGACCAATACCGCTGTAGACGACGCGCGCGGCGACGCCCGGCTGATCGAACGCCAGCGGGATAGTCAGGATCGGCGTGACGCTCTCTATCGCGTCCATTACGGTATTCAGTCCGCCGTGGGTGATCACCGCCTGCGCCTGGCGCAGCACGGCGGGCTGGTCGGCAAAATCGGTCACCCCGGCGCCATAGCGTCGCAGCCGCACCGCCTGCTCTGCGTTCAGCCCGCCGCAGTGGGCGATCAGCAGTCGAACATTAAGCTGGCGGCAGGCGCGCGCGATGGTGCGAAACAGCGAATAACGGTGTCCCTGGAGGGTACCCAGCGAGGCGAACACCAGCGGCTGCGCGGAAGATGGCGCCTCGTCGGGCGCGGCGCGGCTGTGGCGCAGCGGCCCGACGGCGTGGAAGTGCGACGGCAGGTGCCGCCGGGGAAAATCGAAGGCGGGCAGCGTCTGGCTGATCTGCGCCAGCGGCGACAGGCACTCGTGCAGAGCGCGTCGTTCGCCGAGGCCGAAGGCGCGCGCATGGCGCGCGATAACCTCGCCGTGGCGGCGCATCAGCCAGTCATAGACGCGGGCGCTGGAGTGATAAAGCTTTTGGCTGCGCGCGTCGGTCGCGTAGTTAAACGGCATGACCGGCAGCGGCAGGTGCGGTTCGCGGTTCACCGGCAGCGCGCAGGCGACCGACACGAAAGGTAGCCCCAGCGCTTCCGCCGCCAGCCCGCCCGCCGCGCTGGAACAGGCGGACGTTGACGGGCTGATCGTCGATCAGATGGAGGCGGCGGGCAGCTCGCGGCAGAGCATATCGCTGGTTTTCGCCATATCCTCGATCAGCCGAAAAATGCCCATTCCGGCCGGGTGCGCGGTTAAGCGTAGCGTGCGCGCCAGGCTGCCCGGCGGATGGCTGCGTTCACCGAGCGGACAAAAGCCGATGCGCGCGTCGCTGAGTAGCGTGCGCGCTTCCGCCTGCTGCATAAAGGTAACGCGATGGCCGCGGGCGATCAGCTGCTGCGCCAGCGCTTCCAGCGCGCGGACGTGACTGTAGAGCGGAGGCGCGATAACCGCGTAGTGGCTCATCCCTCATCCCCGACGCGCACCAGCGTCGCCTGACGCAGCGCGCGCAGGTTGGGGCTGCCGGTGCAGAAACAGGCGACCCGCAGCTGATCGATAATAATTTGAAAGTGGGCGATAACCGCCTCGCTGGAGGCGGTGGCGCTGCCCAGCACGCCTGCGGCTTGCCCCGCCAGCGTCGCGCCCAGCGCGATGGCGCGCGCGACATCGATGCCGTCGCTGACGCCGCCGGATGCGATAAGCGGCATCTGCGGCAGCGCCTGATGCAGATTGCGCAGCGCCTGCGCGGTGGGAATGCCCCAGTCGGCAAAGGCCATCGCCACGGCGCGGGCATGCGGCGTCGCGGCGCGTTCACCCTCTACCGCCGCCCAGCTGGTGCCGCCGGAGCCCGCCACATCAATCATCGTCACGCCCGCTTCCGCCAGCCGTCGCGCCACCGGCACCGAGATGCCGGCGCCGACCTCTTTCGCCACCACCGGCACCGGCAGCGCTTTCACCGTGTTGGCTATCGCCGTCAGCACGCCGCGCCAGTCGCGGTCGCCGCCGCCCTGCAACGCTTCCTGCAACGGGTTTAAATGGATAATCAGCGCGTCCGCTTCGATCATATCGACCGCGCGGCGCGCGTAGTCGACGCCGTTGCGTCCGGCGATCTGCGCCGCGCCCAGATTCGCCAGCAGCGGGATATCGGGCGCCGCCTGGCGCAGTTCGCGCGTCAGACCCCAGTTATCTTCGCTTTCCAGCGCCACGCGCTGCGAACCGACGCCCATCGCCAGCCCTAACGCCTGCGCCGCTTCCGCCAGATGACGGTTAATCTCTCTGGCGCGGCTGGCGCCGCCGGTCATTGAGCTGATCAACAGCGGCGCGCGCAGCGCCTTGCCGAACAGCGCGCTGCGCAGATCTATCTCATCCAGATGCAACTCCGGCGTCGCGCAGTGTTCAAAGCGCCATTCCGCAAAGCCGGTGCCGTGCTTTTTCAGCGCGCGCGCCGGATTCAGCACGATATCCAGATGATCGTTTTTGCGTTGGGTCAGTTCCCTATCCTTCATTGCCGCTCCAGTCGCTATGGCATCCTGAGATAAAAACCGTGTCTTAGCCGAACAGCGCCAGCTGCTTGTCGAACCAGGCGTGCATAAAACGCCGCGTAGAGACGCCGCGCTGACAGGCGCTGGAGAGATGCTCATCCGCGCTGCGCAGATGTTCGCGCAGCCGCTGATGCACCGCCTCCGCGCCAAGCATCGCCACCAGCGTCGATTTGCCGTGATCTTTATTCAGATCTTTACCGGTGCCGTGCAGCCCGTCGGCGAGGTCGTCCAGAAGCTGAAACGCTTGCCCCAGATCCTGCGCGAAGCAGCGCAGCCGGTGGCGCGCCTGCGGCGGCGCGTCGGCGACGATCGCCGCCATTTGCAGCGTGGCGTCGAACAGGCGGCTGGTTTTCAGTTCATTAGTAAGGAGGATCGCTTCGGCGCTGCGCGTCTCGGCGCCCTCGTACAGATCGAGATACTGCCCCTGCACCAGTCCTTGCAGCCCGACGGCGGTGGAGAGTTCCGCCACCGCTTGGGTTTTACAGGCGTGCGACAGCGACTGCGCCTCCGCCACCACGCCGAAGGCGCGACTAAGCAGCGCTACGGCGGCGAGGATAGCGACGTTTTCGCCATACTGCCGGTGAATGGTGGGACGGCCGCGACGCAATAGCGCATTGTCCATGCAGGGAATATCGTCGAGCATCAGCGAAGCGGCATGAACCATCTCCACCGCACAGGCGAGATCGAGCAGGCCGGGCTGATCGGCGCGGCAGCCAAGGTCGCGCGCCGCCAGCACCAGCAACAGCGGACGCACCCGCTTGCCCGCCACCAGCGTGCCTTCGCGCATCGCCGTATAAACCAGATCCTGCTGCTCGCCCGCAGGCAGCAGCTGATCGAGGCGGGTTTGCAGCGCCTCGCGCAGCGCCTTTAGTTCATCTTCATGGTTGACGCATTTATCGGCGTTGGCATTCATCGTTACGGTCCTGGTTCCTCGTCGTGGCGGAGTAAGACGAATGGCGCATGTAACGGCTGCCAGTAAGCCGTAATGACCTGCAGTACGCTGGGACAGGAGAGAACTTTTGCAGCATGAACAGCCGCTTGCCCGCTTATTTCTCCCCTGCTGTGTCTGGAAAGCGTAGCGCAATCTACAGATATTTCCTTTTATGCAGCGGCGGCGTCACAACTATTTACCTGGATTTAACAATGTGCGGCTACGCCAGTAGCTGACGCAGCAGCACCATCACCTGATCCACCTCGGCGGCAGTCAGCGCGCCATCTTTGGCGAAGCGCACCCGTCCGCCTTTATCCAGCACGACGATGGCGGAACCGCCCGTCTGGAGCCGCCAGGCGCGCTGCGTCGCGCCGCGATCGTCCACCACGAACTGCGCGGCCGGGGTTTCTCGTTTGCTTTCTTCCAGACTGCGCCGCACGAACAGCGCGCTGCCGGGAATGGCGTCGTCGGTATTGACGATGGTGGTGACCGCGAATCGGTTCGCCGGAAAGCCCGCTTTGCCGATGGCGTCGATCAGCGCGGCGTTTTGATCTTTGGCCGACAGCCGTCCCGCCATATGCAGCACCACGCCCACTTTTCCGCTGAGGCGCGCGCTGTTCCAGGCCTGATAGCGCAGCTCGCCCTGCTGTAATTGCAGTTCGCCGCGTTCCGCCACGCCGACCGGCGCCACGCGCTCCCCTTCCACAAAGTTATGGGCCGAGGCGAAAAAAGGCAGCCCGCCGGTTAACAGCACTATCGCCGCGCGTAATGTCATTCGCTTCTCCGGAATTTACGGTTAGCTCAAAACTATAGCCGCCGTTTCGCCTGAGGGAGAATGGATAGCAGATTCTTACTGAAATATGGGATAACGACCAGGACACAATGAATTTTGGGTCAACGGGCTGGTCAGGCGGAAGTGATAAGCCCCCGTCAGGCCTGATGCCAGATTTATAGCTAAGCTCAATGAATAAGCGTGTACACTGCTGCGGTTTTAAACTTAAGCGCCCAGGAGGCACAGTATGAAAGAAGGCCCATTGACCGAGAAAGAGCTGCAATGGCTTGACGAAATACTGGAGAAATATGGCAGCGACGAGTCGATTGTGGATGTCGCCGAACTGGATGGCCTGCTGACCGCCGTGCTTTCCGGTCCGAGAACCATCGAGCCGAGCGAGTGGCTGGTTGCGCTCTGGGGTGGGCAGAACCGTGTCCCTAAATGGAGCAACGAGCGCGAGATGAACCGCTTTATGGAACTCTGCTTCCAGCATATGAACGACATCGCCGATCGTCTGGCAGAGTTTCCCGATCAGTTCGATCCGCTGTTTGGCGTGCGTGAGACCGAAGGCGAAGATTTCACCGTGGTGGAAGAGTGGTGCTTTGGTTATATGCGCGGCGTGGCGCTGAGCGACTGGTCAGCGCTGCCGGAAGCGTTGCAGCCCGCGCTGGACGCCATCGCCCTGCACGGCAAGGAAGAGAACTTCCCGCAGCTGGAGACGCTTTCCCCGGAGGAGATGGAGGAGCGTTTCGCCGCCATCCGCCCTGCCGCGCTGGCGCTGCACGATTACTGGATTGCTCAGCCGGAAGCGGTGCCCGAGCCGCAGCAGCCGATCGTCGCTGAACAGAAGCCGGGCCGGAACGACCCTTGCTTCTGCGGCAGCGGTAAGAAGTATAAGCAGTGCTGTTTGCACTAAATGAGATGCGCCTGCGGGCGCATTTTTTATTTGTTTTCTATCGGCGCGCTGACGTGACAGGCGCTGGCTGAGCGAGGAACGCCCTGTTAATCGTCAAAACCATAATACTGTACCGGATAGCGCTGACCGTTAATCTCCAGATCTCGCCAGGGCTTGATGACCGCTTTCGGCATCGCTTCGCGGATGGCTTTATCGGCACTTTTCGACAGCATCACGTTGCCCGCGTAACGCCACTCTTCACCCCGCCGGGTATAAACCGTAATCCCAGGGCGATTGCGGTTATAGAGCAGCACTTCCGGCACGCCATCATTATTGAGATCCTGCATCCAGACCAGACAGGAACCCGCATCCATCAGGCAGAGGCTAAGCGAGTTATCAATATATTGTGCCTGAGACTGCCACCAGCTTTCCGGTGGCGCTTCGCTGCCTGCGCGCAGCGGGATGCTACGCTGCAAATCGCTAATGCCTGGCTTAGTGCTGGCGGTCTGTTTTTCGGCCAGGATTTGCATCAGCATCGCTTGTTGCTCAGCAGGCTCTTTAAGCCACTGCGGATGCGCCTTGAGCCTTTTCAACATCTCTTTACCCCGACGTCCTGCGTTGCTGAAGGTATAAAGATCTGCCGTGTCCGCTTTTGTTTCGCCTTGCTCATACCGCGCCAGCTGGTTTTTCACGCTAATGCGCAACGGGTCTAACACTGGCGTATGCAGTAAAAACCAGCCGCAGGCCGACAACGCCAACATCAAAACGATAAAGGTGTTCATGTTGCCAGCGCCCTGTGACCAGGCGCGTCGCTGAGCCCTTAACAGCAGCAGCGAGCCGCTAAAGGCAAGAAGCGCGCTGGCAACGCCATAAACCCGCTCTTCCGTCCAGCCATATTCGGCGATACGTAGCCACAGCGCCCAACCCGCCAGCGCAGCCAGTAGCGGCGTAAGACATTGCGCAACCAGTACCAGACGCGCTATTCCGCGCTGCCAGCGTGATTCCCCTGGCGCTTTTTCGCCGACTATCGCGCTGAATGCCAGCATCAGCAGCGTCATGGACAGCAGCAGCGTCGCGGCTGAAAAATACTTCGGGATAATCGACAGCCCGGTAAAAGGTAAGCAGGCCAGGAACAGCAGAGAGGTGATAGCGTGCAATGGCAGCAGTACATTGACCGCCAGCGTGATCACATGACGGTACATGCCAGCGGCACCCGGCAGACGACGACAAAATACAATACCGGCGGCGATGGCCGCTCCGGTCGCCATTGACGGGAAAAAAGCATTATCAAAAAAGAGCTGCTCAAACAGCTTAATGCCGATCATGCTGAAGAGTTTGCTCCACAACATCAGCACCAGCCAGAACAGCCCGGTCATAATGGCGGTGACGCCAACGGTAAAAGTGTGGCTCCACAGCGCCCCGGTGATGAACGCGCTTAATGACGCTTTACCCTGCTTGTGTGCCGGTTCATTGCAGAAGGCAGCCAAAAATGGCATCACCAGAATGAGCAGAAACAGGACGGCGCAGCTGTTCTGGAATTGAAATTCGCCTGTCGACATCTCAGGGAAGTTCCAGCGCCGCCAGCCTGTCATCAGCGCGATAAACGGCAGCGTCAGCAGCGCACAAAGCCAGGGCTTAACAGCGTTGAGGCGATAAAGGGTAAAAGCGAGCACGCAGGCCGCAGACAGCACAAGCGGCGGCAGGTAAAACGCATAGCGGTCTTGCAGATGGAGCCCGGCCGGTAACGCCCATAGCAGTCCAGCGAGAATGCCGATAGCGATAATTGTCCACTTAGTGCTCTCCGGGAAAACCTCTTTTTGCAACATAGCGATTCCTTGCTGATTTATTGTTCGAAATGCCGTTATTCATACGCCAGTTTTTGGTGAAAGGCTAGTTTTGGGGGGTGGGAAATAAAGAGGGAAAGGTCTGTTGGCGTTCTGTGGATGCGGAGGCAGGACTCGCCTCACGATATAAGCTAATAAAAAAGCCTTCAATGCTCCCGTTTGCGCTCCCCTATTTTTTATGAGAGCACGTAGAATGGCTGGCGCTTATATGCCGCTAAGCGCCAGTCTGCGCACCGTTATCAAGAAGTCATAAGC
>NZ_JANION010000199.1:0-5019 GCF_024610815.1 Mixta sp. | reverse complement strand
GTTTGCGGTAACGTATTTACCTGAAGATATTTGCATGGAGGCCATTGGCTTATTTATACTCTTAACATTTATCGTATCGGTTATTGTAGAAAAGAAATTTTAAATAGCGGGTGCACGAAGCTTCCGCTATCTTATTATGCGTGGTGCTCTTTTATATTCCAGGTTGTACGCGTTTCCGCGCCGCGCCCGCCTTTTGAGGTCTGCTCCCAGTATTGAAACTGCACTTTATCGGCTTCCAGCTCGTAAGTTACTTCTGAAGCAATGCCCGAATCCCCCATGCGAATAGCGGCTATGCGTACATTTTCTATCGTAATGCGGCAAAATTCTTTATGCTCACTCCCGGCGCGACATATTGCCAGTTCCGCTTTACTTATCAGAGTCTTTTTTGATGCGTAAGTAATCATTGCCGGAGTCGCTTTATCAAGCAAGGCGTGAACCGTGAGATTATGAAAATTAACGGTTCCGTTATTCTCCGCCCCATGACTTTCCAGTCCCCAGCTATATCCTTTTAAATCAATCCAGCCTTGATGCAAATTATCTTTAGATTCCCCGGTAATACCCTGCAAACGTAAATATAGTTCATCCATTTATATTTTATTCCAGCCATTTAAATAACACGTTATATTCCTATAGCTGCGATCAATCAATGTACCAATGGATAAATATTCTCTAATAATCTCATTAATAACCTTTTGTTTATGTTGGTAATCAAAAAGGTGAAGGTATAGGCTAAAAGTCGTAAGTTAAGGCCCTGGCTGATGTTTAGACATAAATTTGCATAACCAGCGGGCCTCTAACGACGTATAAGATCCTTATCTAACGACAAACAATAAAGCTAAGCTAGCAAGACGCACTTTGCGCGGCCTGGTTCGGCAGCTCGGCGTCGTCCGTAGCGCCCTTCCCTTATACCTCGAAGACGGCAAAATCGCGCGCCAGTTCGGTGTTAGGGAAAATCGCCTGGCACTCCGCCAGCAGGCGCGGCATATCCTCAGAGCGATAGCGTGAGCTGAAATGAGTGGCGATAAGCCGTTTGGCGCGCGCGTCTCTGGCGGCGGTCGCCGCCTGTACGGTAGTGGAATGGCCGCGTCCGTTGGCTTTCTCCTCCATTGCCGCCTCCAGCGTGGTTTCATGCACCATCACGTCTACCTCCGCCGCCAGTGCCAGCGCGTTCTCGGTCGGCGCGGTGTCGCCGAATATCGCCAGCTTTTTACCCGGCGTCGAGGGGCCAAGATAGTCACGGCCATGAATAACGCGGCCATCCTCCAGCGTGACGCTCTGGCCCTGTTTCAGCTGTTGGAACCAGGGGCCGCGCGGCACGTTGTCCGCCCTGAGTTTTTCCGCGTCGAGAAAACCCGGCTTGTCATGCTGTTCGATGCGAAAGCCGAAGCAGGGCAAGACGTGATTCAGCGAAAAGGCCGTGACCTTGATCGCGCCGTCGTCGAACAGTTCGCCCGCCGCGATTTCAACGATCTCCAACGGATAGGTGACAAACGACCCGCTCAGGCTCAGCGCGGTTTCGACAAACTGGCGCAGCCCTGGCGGCCCGTAAATCGTCAGCGGCTCAGGGATGCCGCCCATCGAGCGGCTGGTCAGCAGTCCCGGCAGGCCGAAAATATGATCGCCGTGCAGGTGCGTGATAAAGATTTTTTGCAGTTTGCCCGGTTTCAGGGCGCTGCGCATAAACTGGTGTTGCGTGGCCTCGCCGCAGTCAAACAGCCAGCAGTCGCCGCGATGAGAAAGCGTCAGGGCGATAGAAGTCACATTACGCTGTAAGCTGGGCGTGCCAGCACAGGTGCCAAGAAAAGTCAGTTGCATAGGCTTACTCTGGTTGTTGTTGAATGGCTTCCCAGCTCAGATCGAAACGGGCGAGGTATTTACGCAGTCGGTCGGCGTCATTCGACTGTTTCTTCTGCTGGCGCGACACGGCGAAAAGCTTGCGTCCGGCTTCCGACAGGCTGGCGGATCGCCGACAGATCGTCAATACCGCCTCCAGAGGATCGCGATCGAAAAGATCGCGATCCTCTGGAGGCAGCGGCATCGGATCGTATCCGCGCCAGATTTGCCGCAGGCGCGCGATCGCTCGCTGACGCCTGTCTGTGCGATGCGCCCATTGTCGGCCAGCGACGCCATGCGCGTTATCGTGGCGCAGTTCACCGCCGTCAGCCACTCTTTTATCTGATGTCGGTACTGCTTCAGCGGAAAGATGCGGTGGGCAGGAAAGCCCGTTTATGTCACGCTTTTAGCCATACCCTGTCGTCGCGGCGCTAAAAACAGACGCCCTGGCGCAACGCGGCGAGCAACGGCACGCCGCCGTACAGAGGAGAGAGTATGAAATCGCAATATCAAACGTTGACCGTCGCCAACGGCGCGCTGGTGAAAATGTGGACCCAGGGCGTGCCCGTGGAACCGGAAGCGCGCCAGCAGCTGCTGGATACGGCAAAGATGCCGTTTATCTTTAAACACCTGGCGGTGATGCCTGACGTGCATCTGGGGAAAGGATCGACCATTGGCAGCGTGATCCCGACGCGCGGCGCGATTATCCCGGCGGCGGTCGGCGTGGATATCGGCTGCGGCATGATGGCGGTGCGCACCTCGCTGGTCGCCGGCGATCTGCCGGAAAACCTTTACGGCATCCGCAGCGCGATCGAACGCGCGGTGCCGCACGGGCGAACCAGCAACCGCTCCGGCAGCGATAAAGGCGCCTGGAAACGCGCGCCGGAGAGCGTCGATCGGCACTGGTCAACGTTGCAGACAGGATTCAAACGCATTACCGATAAATACCCGGCGCTGCTGAAAACCAATAACTACGCGCACCTCGGCACGCTCGGCACCGGCAACCATTTTATCGAGCTGTGTCTGGATGAAGCGGACCGCGTCTGGGTGATGCTGCATAGCGGATCGCGCGGCGTCGGCAACGCTATCGGCACGTTGTTTATCAATCGGGCGCAGCAGGATATGCGGCAGCATATCGCCAACCTGCCGGACCGCAACCTGGCCTACTTTGAAGAGGGCAGCCGCCACTTCGCCGACTATATGAATGCGGTGGGCTGGGCGCAGGATTACGCGCGTCATAATCGCGAAATCATGATGCAGCATGTGCTGGCGGCGCTGAAGCAGAGCATCAGCAAGCCGTTCAGCGCCACGGCGGAGGCGGTGAATTGCCATCACAACTATGTGCAACGCGAGCAGCATTTCGGCGAATCGGTGCTGGTGACGCGCAAGGGCGCGGTATCGGCGCAGCGCGGTCAGCTGGGCATCATTCCCGGCTCGATGGGCGCGAAAAGCTTTATCGTGCGCGGCCTGGGAAATGAAGAGAGTTTCTGCTCGTGCAGCCACGGCGCCGGACGCGCCATGAGCCGCTCCGCGGCGAAAAAACGCTTCACCGTGGCCGATCAGCAGCGGGCGACGGCGCACGTGGAATGCCGCAAAGACAGCGACGTGATTGATGAAATCCCGATGGCTTATAAAGATATCGACGCAGTTATGGCGGCGCAGTCATCGCTGGTGGAGATCGTGCATACTCTGCGCCAGGTGGTTTGCGTAAAAGGATAACCGCGATTACGCCGCGTCTGCCCTGACCGAAGCGACGAAAAAGTCGGCTCCTGTTGCAATCATAGGCGCAAACTTTGCGGGAAATCAGCGAGTGGCGGTACACTTACGCCAGTTTTCTTTTCTTACTTTCTGGAGCTCGCTCAATGACCCGACATTATGATTACCTCGCCATCGGCGGCGGCAGCGGCGGTATCGCCTCCATTAACCGTGCGGCGATGTATGGCCAGAAATGCGCCCTGATCGAAGCGAAAGAGCTGGGCGGCACCTGCGTTAACGTCGGCTGCGTTCCGAAAAAAGTTATGTGGCATGCGGCGCAGATCGCGGAAGCGATCCATAACTACGGCCCTGACTACGGCTTCGATACCACCGTGAACCAGTTCAACTGGCAGACGCTGGTGAAAAACCGCAGCGCCTATATCGATCGCATCCACACCTCTTATGAAACCGTGCTGGGCAAAAACAACGTCGACGTGATTAAAGGCTTCGCTCGCTTTGTCGACGCCCACACCGTCGAAGTGAACGGCGAGAAGATTACCGCCGATCATATTCTGATCGCCACCGGCGGCCGTCCGGTGCATCCGGCGATCCCTGGCGCGGAATATGGCCTCGACTCTGACGGCTTCTTTGAGCTGGACGCCATGCCGAAGCGCACCGCGATTGTCGGCGCTGGCTATATCGCCGTGGAAATCGCCGGCGTACTGAACGCGTTGGGTTCCGAAACCCATCTGTTTGTGCGTAAAGAAGGCCCGCTGCGTCAGTTCGATCCGCTGCTCAGCGAAACGCTGGTGGAAGTGATGAACGCTGAAGGCCCGACGCTGCACACTTATTCCGTGCCGAAAGCGGTGGTGAAAAATCAGGACGGCAGCCTGACGTTACAGCTGGAAAACGGCGAAGAACAGACCGTCGACTGCCTGATCTGGGCGATTGGCCGCGAACCGGCGACCGATAACCTTAACCTGGCGGTAACCGGCGTGGCGCTGAATGAAAAAGGCTACATTCAGGTGGATCAGTTCCAGAATACCAGCGTGCCGGGCATCTATGCCGTCGGCGACAACACCGGCGCGGTAGAGCTGACGCCGGTCGCGGTCGCTGCGGGCCGCCGCCTCTCCGAGCGCCTGTTCAACGGCAAGCCGAACGAGCATCTGGACTACAGCAATATTCCGACCGTGGTGTTCAGCCACCCGCCAATCGGCACCGTCGGCATGACCGAACCGGAAGCGCGCGCTCACTACGGCGACGACGAGGTGAAAGTCTATAAATCTGCTTTTACCGCAATGTACACCGCGGTCACGCAGCACCGCCAGCCGTGCCGCATGAAGCTGGTGTGCGTCGGTAAAGAAGAGAAGATCGTCGGCATCCACGGCATCGGCTTCGGCATGGATGAAATCTTGCAGGGCTTCGCGGTGGCGCTGAAAATGGGCGCGACCAAAAAAGATTTCGACAACACCGTCGCTATTCACCCGACGG
>NZ_JANION010000011.1:0-15026 GCF_024610815.1 Mixta sp. | reverse complement strand
GCTTTTCTCCTGGTAAAGCCCGGCGTTATCTTTAATCTCCAGCACCAGCCGATCCTGCTGGCGCGACGCGCTAAGCCAAATTTCGCCGACGCCCAGCAGCTGCGAGGTGCCGTGCTTAATGGCGTTCTCCACAATCGG
This sequence comes from Mixta sp., assembly GCF_024610815.1. NCBI lineage: Bacteria > Pseudomonadati > Pseudomonadota > Gammaproteobacteria > Enterobacterales > Erwiniaceae > Mixta > Mixta sp. Next base: position 14,888 of record NZ_JANION010000011.1, on the reverse strand, counting down.
TTGCAGCGTAAAGGCGGGCAGCCGCGCCTGCGCCAGCGCATCCGGCACGCTGAGCGTGACTTGCAGACGCGCCTGAAAGCGCGCCTGCTCAATTTGCAGATAGGCGTTCACATGCTCAATCTCATCGGCGAGGGTCACCACCTCGTTGGGCCGCTTGAGGTTTTTACGGAAAAAGGTGGAGAGATACTGCACCAGCTGTCCGGCCTGTTCGCTGTCGCGTCGGATCACCGCCATCAGCGTATTGAGCGCGTTAAACAGGAAATGCGGGTTAACCTGCGCATGCAGCAGCTTAATCTCCGACTGGGTCAGCAGCGCCTTTTGCCGTTCATACTGCCCCGCCAGAATCTGGGCGGAGAGCAGTTGCGCGATGCCTTCGCCCAGCGTGCGGTTAATCGAGCTGAACAGCCGGTTTTTCGCCTCGTAAAGTTTAATAGTGCCAATCACGCGCTGGTTTTCGCCCCGTAGCGGAATGACTAACGTCGATCCCAGTTTGCACTGCGGATGCAGCGAACAGCGGTAAGGTACTTCGTTGCCGTCGGCGTAAACCACCTCGCCCTGTTCAATGGCGCGGCGCGTCCAGACGGAAGAGATCGGCCGTCCCGGCAGATGATGATCGCCGCCGATGCCGGTAAAGGCCAATAGCTGCTCGCGATCGGTAATCGCCACCGCGCCGATATCCAACTCGCGGTAAAGTACCTGCGCCACCTTCATGCTGTTCTCCTGGTTAAAGCCCTGACGCAGAATCCCCTCGGTAGAGGCGGCCACCTTCAGCTCGGTAGCGGAAAAGGCGGAGCTGTACTTTTCCAGCATTGCGCGCTTATCCAGCAGGATGCGCATAAAGAGAGCGGCGCCGACGGTATTGGTGACCATCATCGGCGCCGCGATGCTGGAGACCAGCTTCAGCGCCTCATCGTAAGGCCGCGCCAGCAGCAAAATGATCGCCATCTGGATGATTTCCGCCGCCAGCGTCACCATCGCCGCGGTCAGCGGATGGAAAACCTGATGGCTGCGGCCGCGCTGGATCAGCAGGCGGTGCGCCAGGCCGCCCAGCAGCCCTTCGACAATGGTGGAAACCATGCAGCTGACGGCGGTCATGCCGCCCAGCGAATAGCGGTGCAGTCCGCCGGTCAAGCCCACGAGGCCGCCGACCACCGGACCGCCGAGCAGCCCACCCATTACCGCACCCACCGCGCGCGTGTTGGCGATGGAGTCGGAAACATGCAGCCCGAACCAGGTGCCCAGCAGGCAGAACACCGAAAACACCACATAACAGAGAAATTTATGCGGCAGCCGCACCGTCACCTGCATCAAAGGAATGAAAAGCCGGGTTTTGCTCATCAGCCAGGCGATGACCAGAAACACGCACATCTGCTGCAACAGCAGTAGCACCAGGTTATATTCATACATGCCGTTAACCGCGCCTTATTGACCAGCGCGCAACATACAGTGCGGAAAGGATTTTTTCTTTGAAGCGCGGCAAAAAACGGAGCGCGCGGGCGCAGGAAAAGCGAATAAAAAGGCCGCCCTGCGCAAACAGCAGCGGCCTGAGAGAAAATGCGTCGACTTAATTTTCCAGACGGTAGTTCAGGGTGATTTCAGCGTTCAGCACCTGCGAAACCGGACAGCCCGCCTTCGCCTTGTTGATAATTTCATCAAACGCGGCGTTATCGATGCCCGGCAGCTTGACCGTGCTGTCGAGAGCGATTTTGGTGATAGCAAACCCTTCGCCCTGCTTATCCAGCGAGACGTCCGCCGTGGTGTCGATGCTCTGCGGCGTATGGCCCGCCTGCCCCAGCATCATTGAAAGCGCCATGGAAAAACAGGCGGCGTGCGCGGCGCCAATCAGTTCTTCGGGATTGGTGCCGGCCTTGTCTTCAAAACGGGTATTGAAACCGTAGGGCTGCTGGCTCAGGGCGCCGCTTTCGGTAGAGATAGTGCCTTTACCGCTTTTAAGATCGCCTTCCCAATGCGCCTGCCCTTTCTTATGAATGGTCATCTTTCCTCCTGTTTTGCTGAAATGTACTATCAGTATAGTTAGCCTGCTGAGTAACACCCGTCGGCGACTTTCTGCGCGTGACGCGACGGCCAGCGAACCCGCGCCGCCGCGCGCGCGCCGCGCAGGAAAAAAATGTAACTAACCACAAATCAGGAAGAAACCATGTTCCAGAAAAATGATTTTGTTCAGGCGAAAACCGGCGGTCCAAAAATGCAGGTGCTGCGCGTGGAGGGCGAAACGCTGTGGTGCGCGCGCATTGACGACGCGGAGAAAAAAGAGATCGAAGTGCCGGCCAGCTCGGTCAATCCTTATCATGAAGATGGCGATTTCGGCGTCTGCTGATTGCCCGACAGCCCGCAGCAGAACGGGCTGCTCTCTCGTTGCCTGCACGCGAGACGCCGGTGTAAGCCGGCTTTTACTACAAGGATGCCGTTATGAGCGTAAAACTACGCCCGCTTGAGCGGGAAGATCTCCATTTCGTACATCAACTGGACAACAATGCCAGCGTGATGCGCTACTGGTTCGAGGAGCCCTATGAGGCGTTTGTCGAACTCTCCGATCTCTATAACAAGCATATCCACGATCAGAGCGAGCGCCGCTTCGTGGTGGAAAACGACGGCGAAAAAGTGGGCCTGGTGGAACTGGTAGAGATTAACCATGTGCATCGCCGCGCCGAATTCCAGATCATTATCGATCCAACCCATCAGGGCAAAGGGCTGGCGAGCCAGGCGGCGAAGCTGGCGATGGACTACGGCTTTTCGGTGCTGAACCTTTATAAGCTCTACCTGATCGTCGATCAGGAGAATGAAAAGGCGATCCATATCTACAGCAAGCTGGGGTTTGAGATCGAAGGCGTGCTGCGCCACGAATTTTTTATCAACGGCGAATACCGCAATACGATTCGCATGTGCATTTTCCAGCATCAGTATCTGGAAAAGCACAAGGCCTCGACCGGCGCGATGGTGAAGCCCACCGCCCAGTAACGCGCCGCGCCGACCGCAACGTCGGCGCGGGGGATCAGCCGGCGCGCGCGCCGACGCGATTGATCACCGGCTGAACCGTCGCCGGTTCGATGTTATACATGCCGCCGTAAAAAGGGTCGACCAACAGCCAGCCGGGGAAGCCGCCCAGCGGAATGTTGCCGAGGATATACCAGAGGTTCGCCTTCTCTTTCAGCCGCAGCGTCAACGGCACATAGCCGGGACGCTCGAGCATCACCAGATAACTCTTTTTGCCGAAGTAGCTGCCGTTGGATTTCGCCAGCTCGACGGTTTTCGGCGTCACGCCTTCCGCCACGGGACGACCGGTTTCATCCTGCACGACAAAGGTCGCGCCCTGCGGGATGGAGTCGATGCGCACGCTTTGCGTTTCCGAGCCGACAATGGTGGCGCAGCCGCTGAGCAGCGAGGCGGCCGCCAGCGCCAGTAACAGGCGTTTCATACGCTTTCCTGATTTTCTACGGTTGGGTAATAGTCTAATCGGCAGCGCGCCGTTTTTCCTTAGGGCCGATATCCTTTCCGGCCCGAAGAAGATCACTCCGCGCGGCAGCGATGGGCGAGTGCGGCGATATCCTGCGGCGTGGTGCGGCAGCAGCCGCCGATGATTTGCGCGCCCGCCTCACGCCACTCCGCCAGCTTATCCTGCAACGCACAGCCCGCCGGAGCGCTGTGCCAGGTTTTGCTGACCGCGTCATACTGCTCGCCGGAATTGGGATAGACCAGCAGCGGCTTGCGCGTCAGGCGGCGCAACGCCGTCAACGCGGGCGTCACCTTTTCCAGCGCGATGCAGTTAACGCCCAGCGCCACCACCTGCGGGCAGCGATCCAGCAGCGCGACCGCCTGCGCCAGCGGCGTGCCGTCGGAAAGGTGCTCGCTGTCGCGCAGGGTAAAGGAGAACCAGGCGGGCAGCGTGGGATATTCCGCCGTCAGCAGCGCCGTCAGCGCTTCCAGCTCGGCGTAAGAAGGCAGCGTTTCGCAGGCCAGCAGATCGACGCCTGCCGCCGCCAGCGCCGCGATGCGCGGACGATGAAACGCCATCATTTTGTCCTGTGGCAGCGCATAGTCGCCGCGATATTCGGCGCCGTTGGCGAGGAACGCGCCGTACGGCCCGACCGATCCTGCCACCAGCAGCGGCGCCGCCTGCGGATGATCCGCCAGATAGTCCTGCCGCGCCCGCTGTGCCAGCTCGACGCTGCGCGCGATCAGCGCGCACGCCTGCGCCTCGTCCAGACCGCGCGCGGCAAAGCCCTGCGGCGTCGCCTGATAGCTGGCGGTAATGGCACATTGCGCGCCGGCGGCGAAATAGTCGTAATGCACCTGATAAATCAGCTGCGGATCTTCCAGCAGCACTTTCGCCGACCAGAGCGCATCGGTAAGCACACAGCCGCGCGCCTCCAGCTCGGTCGCCAGCGCGCCGTCGAGGATCAGCGCGCCGCGGCGCTGGAGCAGATCGGCAATCGGGTCAAACAGCATGTTCCGTTTCCTTAGCGCGTTCCCGCTTGTTGCGTTGAGTCAGATAATAAGCGCCATAGCAGAGGGCCACAAAGGGTAAACCGCACCACAGCGCGATGCGTTGTTCAGGATCGAAGGCCAGCCCGACGCAGGCCAGCAGGCAGAGCGCAAAACCGAGAATCGGCGTCAGCGGGAACCAGGGGGCGCGATATTTCAGCCCGTCCAGCCTCCCGCCCTCGCGCAGGTAGCGACGGCGAAACGCGTAGTGCGAGGCGCAGATGCTGAGCCAGACCGCGACCACCGCAAAGCCGGAAATGGCGGAGAGCGCCACGTAGACGGTATCGGCGGCGACAATGCTGGAAAAGAGCGCCAGCAGGCCGCCCAGCATGCTGGCGACGATCGCCACCAGCGGGATGCCGCGGCGCGTCAGGCGCGAGAAGCAGCGCGGCAGCGTGCCTTCGTTAGAGAGCGACCAGAGCATGCGCCCGGAGGCGTAAAGACCAGAGTTGGCCGCCGACAGAATGGCGGTCAGGATCACGAAGTTAAAAATATCCGCCGCCCAGGGAATGCCGATTTTTTCGAATACCAGCACGAACGGACTTTTCACGATGCCCGCCTGATCCATCGGGATCAGCGCCGCCAGGATTAGCACCGTGCCGATAAAAAAGATGATCAGCCGCGCCACCGTGGTACGGATCGCCATCGGCACCACTTTCTGCGGGTTCTCCGTTTCGCCAGCGGCAATGCCGATCAGCTCGGTGCCGGAGAAAGCAAAATTCACCGCCACCATCGTCATCAGGATCGGCAGCGCGCCGTGCGGCAGCCAGCCGGAAGCGGTGAGGTTATGGAAAAACGGCGCGGGCGTGCCGTCTTTTAACGGGATCAGACCAAACACCGCGCAGCCGCCCAGCACAATAAAGGCAAGGATAGTGATCACTTTGATCAGCGAAAACCAGAACTCCCCTTCAGCGAAAAAGCGCGTCGAAACGACGTTAAGCAGGAAGATGGCGATGCAGAAGATCAGACACCAGAGCCAGACCGAAGTTTGCGGAAACCAGTACTGCATGCAGAAACCGGCCGCCGTCAGGCTGGAGCCGAGCGCTACTGTCCAGGTGAGCCAGTAGAGCCAGGCGACGACATAGCCGGTGGACGGACTGAGATAGCGGCTGGCGTAGACGTGAAACGCGCCGGTTTCCGGCATCGCCACTGACAGCTCGCCCAGCGACTGCATCACCAGCCAGACCACCAGCGCGCCGATCAGGTAAGCCAGCAGCGTGCCCGCCGCGCCGGTGGTGGAGATAATATAGCCGGTGTTGAAGAACAGGCCGGTGCCGATCACACCGCCCAAAGAGAGCATCACCAGATGGCGCGCTTTCATACTGCGTTTAAATTGGCCGCCCTGCGGCTGTTCTGACTGCATGGTTGTCTATCCGTATGGACGTCTAAACTTCTAAATGTGGCAGGTTTTATACCTGCCCCGGCAGTAGAATGCAAACGGTGAAACGCAACGGCCGCCCGGACGGGCGCATAGAGGGGGCTTCCCCGTAAGGCGAACGGTTACGGGGAGCGGCGGTAGTGAGCAGACGCGGAGACGAAAACGGAATTAATCAAACATGCTTTGCAGGTAGCGCTCCAGCGCGGCGCGTGAGCTGAAACCGTGCGGAATGCCGTAGTGATCCTGGCTGTCGCCCATCAGGTACATCGGGAAACGCGTATAGTGATCGCAGGTTTTAATTTCCGACGCCGGATCGGCGTAGTTCAGGCTTTTTTCTTTCAGCGTCGGATGAATGACCAGTGCGGTTCTTCCCATGCGCGCTTCGCGGTTAACGTAAACATAATCTTCGCCGCGGCGATAGCCATAGGTTTTCGGCGTCACGGTGTCCATTTCGAACCCCGCTTTTTCCAGAACGCGTGCCACCTCATCTGGTCGTAAATACATGCTCAATCCTCTCATTCTTATAAAGCTTCGCAACCTTACAACAGCGCGGCGGCCATGGGCATTCAGAATTATCAGAAAGGCGGCCGCTGGCGGCGTTTCGCGCTGCGCTTGCGGTGGATGGTCTACACTAAGTATTACGTTATTCAGCAAAGGGATGAGAAAATGTTTAAACAAACAATGAAAAATGACGAAGTGGATATTCACCAGGATGTTTCTGTCCTGGCGGATACGCTGGATGATCTGCTGAAATCCTACGGCGGCAAAGCGCAGGATGATATCGACGCGGCGCGTAACAAAGCGGAGACGCTGCTGAAAGAGACGCGCGTGAAAATGCACAACCGCAACCGCGTCACCGAGGCGGCACGCGACGCTGGCCGTCAGGTGGATAACTGGATTCATGATAAGCCGTGGCACGGCGCAGGCGTCAGCGCCGCAGTGGGTATTTTTATCGGCGCGCTGCTCGCCTCCCGCCGTTAATCTTTCCTGCTGTCCTGTTCTCTCCCCGCCGCGCGCGGGCTTTTTTTTGCCGTCGCCGCCGTTATTCCGGCGGCAGCAGTGCATCGCTTATGACTGAATAAGTGTCGTTCAGCCTCGAAACGCTCTTTTCCCCGTCCCGCTTTCACCGCAACAAATCCTCCTGAAAAAATTTTTTTGCCTCCAACCCGGCGCTGACGCGCCCTACATCAAGGCTCGACTTTAAGCCTGGATTTTGCATGGTTGAAAAACAAAAACGCTACATCTAGTATTTAATTCATAGGACAAACACAACATAGAGTGCCAGAAGCCTGTTCCATCGCTGCGTTGCACCGTTCAGGGTAGCGTATCAGAATGCAAGAAGGAAATACGAATCATGATCATTACCATTTTCACTAAGCATAACTGCATGCAGTGCGACGCCACGAAAAACATGATGGATAAGCAGGGGCTGCGCTATCGACTGGTCAATCTGGACGAGACGCAGGAAGCGGCCGAGAAGTTGATGGCGCTCGGCTACCGTCAGGCGCCGGTGGTGATGGCAGATAACGAGCACTGGAGCGGATTCCGTCCCGACAAAATCATGCGTCTGGCGCAGCCGACGCTGGCGCAGGAGTAAGCGCCATGCATCCACTGGTCTACTTTTCCAGCCAGTCGGAGAATACGCACCGTTTTATCACCCGGCTCGGCCTGCCGGCGCGGCGCATTCCGCTGGATAAACAGCAGCGCCTGCGGGTGGATGAGCCGTTTATCCTGGTGGTGCCGAGCTACGGCGGCGGCGGCGCGCGCGGCGCGGTGCCAGGCCAGGTGATCCAGTTTCTGAATGATGAAGCCAACCGGCGCTGGCTGCGCGGCGTGATTGCCGCAGGCAACCGCAGCTTTGGCGCGGGCTTCTGCCTGGCTGGCGACATCATTGCGCAAAAATGTCAGGTTCCCCGGCTGTACCGCTTCGAGCTAATGGGAACCGCAGACGATATCGCCAACGTGAAAACGGGAGTAATCCAATTTTGGCAACGACAGACAGCACTGAACTAGCGCCGACGGCCGTCGCGCCCGATTACCACGCGCTTAACGCCATGCTTAACCTGTATGACGCGCAGGGCCATATCCAGTTCGATAAGGATCGTGAGGCGGCGCGCCAGTTTTATCTGCAACATGTGCTGCCCAACAGCATGACGTTCAGCTCGACGGCGGCGCGCCTGCGCTATCTGGTCGAAGAAGGCTATTACGAAGCCGCGGTGTTGAGCGCTTACCCGTTTGAATTCGTTTGCCAGCTGTTTGAGCAGGCGGCAGGCTGGGGCTACCGTTTCCAGACCTTTCTCGGCGCCTGGAAGTTCTTTACCAGCTATGCGCTGAAAACCTTCGACGGCAAACGCTACCTGGAGGATTTCCCCGATCGCGCCTGCATGGTGGCGCTGACGCTGGCGCAGGGCGACCGTACGCTGGCCGCCGCGCTGCTGGAAGAAATGCTGTCCGGCCGCTTCCAGCCTGCGACGCCCACTTTCCTGAACTGCGGCAAACAGCAGCGCGGCGAGCTGGTCTCCTGCTTCCTGCTGCGCATCGAAGACAATATGGAGTCGATCGGCCGCGCGATTAACGCCGCGCTGCAACTGTCAAAGCGCGGCGGCGGCGTGGCGCTGCTGCTCTCCAACCTGCGCGAGGCGGGCGCGCCGATCAAGCGCATCGAAAACCAGTCTTCCGGCGTGATCCCAGTGATGAAAATGCTGGAGGACGCCTTCTCCTACGCCAATCAGCTGGGCGCGCGCCAGGGCGCCGGCGCGGTGTATCTGCATGCGCACCATCCCGATATTTTGCGTTTCCTCGACACCAAACGGGAAAACGCCGACGAGAAGATCCGTATTAAAACACTGTCGCTGGGCGTGGTGATCCCGGACGTTACCTTCCGGCTGGCGAAAGACAATCAGCCGATGGCGCTCTTTTCACCCTACGACATCGAGCGTATTTACGGCCAGCCCTTCGCCGATATCAGCATCAGCGACCGCTATGAGGAGATGCTGGCGGACAGACGCATCCGTAAAACCTTTATCAACGCGCGCGCCTTTTTCCAGACGCTGGCGGAGATCCAGTTTGAGTCGGGCTATCCCTACGTGATGTTCGAAGATACGGTAAACCGCGCCAATCCGGTGGCGGGCCGCATCAATATGAGCAACCTCTGCTCGGAGATTTTGCAGGTCAACTCCCCGTCGCGCTATCACGAGGATCTCAGCTATCAGCGCATCGGCAAAGATATCTCCTGCAATCTCGGATCGCTGAATATTGCGCACGCCATGGATTCCGGCGACCTGGCGCGCACCGTGGAGATCGCGGTGCGCGGGCTGAGCGCGGTTTCCGATATGAGCGATATCCGTTCGGTGCCGTCGGTGGCGCACGGCAACGCGCAATCGCACGCCATCGGGCTGGGGCAGATGAATCTGCACGGCTATCTGATGCGCGAAGGCATCGCCTACGGCTCGCCGGAGGCGCTCGATTTCACCAACCTCTACTTTTATTGCGTCACTTACCACGCGCTGCGCACCTCAAACCAGCTGGCGCGCGAGCGGCAACAGCGCTTCGGCGGCTTTGCGCAATCGCGCTACGCCAGCGGCGACTATTTCACTAAATATATTGAGCGGGTGTGGCTGCCACGCACTGAACGCGTTGCCCGACTGTTCGCCGACGCCAATATTCGTCTGCCCGACCAGGCGGACTGGCAGGCGCTGCGCGCGGCGGTGATGCGTGACGGCCTCTATAACCAGAATTTACAGGCGGTGCCGCCAACCGGCTCCATCTCCTATATCAACCACGCCACCTCAAGCATTCATCCTATTGTGTCGCGCATTGAGATCCGTAAAGAGGGCAAAATCGGGCGCGTCTATTACCCGGCCCCCTTTATGACCAACGAGAATGCGCACAGCTGGCGCGACGCCTGGGAGATCGGCCCGGAGGCGATTATCGATACCTATGCCGAAGCGACGCAGCATGTCGATCAGGGGCTATCGCTGACGCTCTTTTTCCGCGACGACGCCACCACGCGCGATATCAACCGCGCACAGATCTACGCCTGGAAGAAAGGGATCAAGACCCTGTATTACATTCGCCTGCGGCAGATGGCGCTGGAAGGCACCGAGGTGCAGGGCTGCGTCTCCTGCTCGCTGTAAATGGAAGTGACAAGATTATGCAAACCTTAAAACGCATCCAGGCGATAAACTGGAACCGCATCGAAGATGACAAAGATTTAGAGGTCTGGAACCGTCTGACCAGTAATTTCTGGTTGCCGGAAAAAGTGCCGCTCTCTAACGATCTGCCCGCCTGGCATACGCTGAGCAAGGTAGAGCAGCAGCTGACCATCCGCGTTTTTACCGGTCTGACGCTGCTGGACACTGTGCAAAACGGCGTCGGCGCGCCGGCGCTGATGCGCGACGCGCTGACGCCGCACGAGGAGGCGGTGATGTCCAATATCAGCTTTATGGAGGCGGTACATGCGCGCTCCTACAGCTCGATTTTCTCCACGCTCTGCCCGGTTAGCGAGGTGGATGCGGCTTATGCCTGGAGCGAACAGAACACGCCGTTACAGAATAAGGCGAACCTGATCCACCAGCACTACTGCGCCGACGACCCGCTAAAGAAGAAGATCGCCAGCGTGTTCCTTGAGTCGTTTCTGTTCTATTCCGGCTTCTGGCTGCCAATGTACTGGTCGAGCCGCGGCAAGCTGACCAACACCGCCGATCTGATCCGGCTGATTATTCGTGACGAGGCGGTGCACGGTTACTACATCGGCTACAAGTATCAGAAAGGGCTGCAACTGGCGGACGCGGCGCGGCGTGAGGCGCTGCGGCAGTTCGCGGTCGATCTGCTGATGGCGCTCTACGAGAATGAGCTGGCCTATACCGAGGCGCTGTATGGCGATACGCCGTGGCAGGAGGAGGTAAAGACCTTCCTGCACTATAACGCCAATAAAGCGTTGATGAACTTAGGCTATGAGGCAGTGTTCCCGGCGGAGATGACCCAGGTGAATCCGGCGATCCTGAGCGCACTGTCGCCTAACGCCGACGAGAATCACGATTTCTTCTCCGGTTCCGGTTCTTCCTATGTGATAGGAAAAGCGGTTGAAACCGAAGATGAAGATTGGGACTTCTGAATATTAACGGGGCGCGATAATGCCCCGCTTTATTGTATTTCCGTCATTAGCATTAATATTATTTATTTCACACTGAACAATCCCACCGAAAGTAATTTAATTCATTCCGTTGGCCCCTTGCCATTTTATCCTTTTTTCCGCTGAAAATAAGCGCCGACCGCCCTCGTTTTTTGCAGAAAATCTCGTTTTTTTCACCCAAAAATTATTTGCGCTCAGCCCTTACCCTGATTGGCGTAAGGCGAGATGCGCGTCCCAATATGAGACCGAACGCGCCGTGCAAAGGGTTGCCTGAGATTCTCAGTATGCTAGGGTATAGGCCGCTTTAATTTCACCAGGAAATAAAACCCATCAGAAAATTAACTAACCAGGACAGTTATATTGCATGGCAATTAAATTAGAAGCAAAAAACCTGTATAAAATATTTGGCGAAAATCCTGAACGCGCTTTTAAATATATCGATAAAGGTATCAGCAAAGATGTGCTGCTGGAAAAAACCGGACTTTCGTTGGGCGTAAAAGACGCCAGTCTGGCCATTGAAGAAGGCGAGATATTTGTCATCATGGGGCTGTCTGGTTCAGGCAAATCCACCATGGTTCGCCTTCTCAATCGTCTGATAGAGCCGACCCGCGGTCAGGTGATTATCGACGGCGTCGATATCGCCAAAATATCGGAAAGCGAGCTGCGCGACGTGCGGCGAAATAAGATCAGCATGGTGTTTCAGTCTTTCGCGCTGATGCCGCATATGAGCGTGCTGGATAATACCGCCTTCGGCATGGAGTTAGCCGGCGTGCCGCTGAAAGAGCGGCAGGAAAAAGCGCTGGAGGCGCTGCGTCAGGTGGGACTGGAAAATTACGCCGCCGCCTGGCCCGATGAATTATCGGGCGGCATGCGTCAGCGTGTGGGATTAGCGCGCGCGCTGGCGATCAATCCCGATATTTTATTAATGGACGAGGCGTTTTCCGCGCTCGATCCTTTAATCCGCACCGAGATGCAGGATGAGCTGGTAAAATTACAGGCGAAACATCAGCGCACCATTATTTTTATTTCCCACGATCTTGATGAAGCGATGCGCATCGGCGATCGCATCGCCATTATGCAGGGCGGCGAAGTGGTACAGGTCGGCACCCCGGACGAGATCCTGAATAATCCCGCCAACGACTATGTGCGCACCTTCTTCCGCGGCGTCGACATCAGCCACGTTTTCAGCGCCAAAGATATCGCCCGCCGCAACGCCAGCTCCCTGATGCGCAAAGCGCCCGGCTTCGGTCCGCGATCGGCCATTAAGCTGTTGCAGGATGAAGACCGCGAATATGGCTACGTGCTGGAAAAACAAAGGTTTATCGGCGTGGTTTCCACCGATTCGCTGAAGGCGGCGCTGGCCGCGGGCGCGAGCCTTGACGCCGCGCTGCTTCCCTCGCCCGCCGCCGTATCCGGCGATACCTCTCTGAACGAACTGCTGTCGCATGTGGCGCAGGCGCCCTGCGCGGTGCCGATTGTCGGCGAGGAGAATCACTACATCGGCGTTATTTCAAAAGGCACGCTGCTGCAGGCATTAGATCGCGAGGGGAATCAACCATGAGTCAGGCAACAACAAATCCGTGGGAAAACGGCGCAGCGCAGGCTGACGCTAACGACGCCGCACAGCCGACGGCCGTTGATAGCGCGGCGAGCGATCCCTGGGGCAGTGCCCCTTCAGGCGACGCCGCACCGGCCGCTTCAGGCGACGCCTGGGGGTCGCCCGCCAGTACAGGCGGTCACGACGCAGCCAGCAGCGACTGGCTGAACAGCGCGCCGACGCCGCAGCCGGAACAGTTCAATGTGATGGACCCTTTCCACCATACGCTGATCCCGCTCGACAGTTGGGTGACGCACGGCATCGACTGGGTCGTCAGTCATTTTCGTCCGCTGTTTCAGGGCATTCGCGTGCCGGTAGATTATATCCTCAGTGCCTTTCAGCAGATGCTGCTGGGCATGCCGGCGCCGGTGGCGATCGTGCTGTTCGCCCTGATTGCCTGGCAGTTTTCCAGCGCAGGCATGGGCATCGCCACGCTGGTGTCGCTGGTGTTGATCGGCGCCATCGGCGCCTGGTCGCAGGCGATGGTAACGCTGGCGCTGGTGCTGACCGCCCTGCTGTTCTGCATCGTCATCGGCCTGCCGCTCGGCATCTGGCTGGCGCGCAGCGAACGCGCCGCCCGCGTGATCCGGCCGCTGCTCGACGCCATGCAGACCACGCCCGCCTTTGTCTATCTGGTGCCGATCGTGATGCTGTTCGGCATCGGCAACGTGCCCGGCGTGGTGGTGACCATTATTTTCGCCTTGCCGCCGGTGGTGCGTCTGACAGTGCTCGGCATTAAGCAGGTGCCGGCGGATCTGATCGAAGCGGCGGAATCGTTCGGCGCCAATCCGCGTCAGATGCTGTTTAAGGTGCAACTGCCGCTGGCGATGCCGACGATTATGGCTGGCATAAACCAGACGCTGATGCTGGCGCTGTCGATGGTGGTGATCGCCTCGATGATCGCCGTCGGCGGCCTGGGTCAGATGGTGCTGCGCGGCATTGGCCGCCTTGATATGGGCCTCGCCACGGTTGGCGGCGTCGGCATCGTTATTCTGGCGATCATTCTCGATCGCCTTACCCAGTCGCTGGGACGCGACCGCCGCAGCCGCGGCAACCGACGCTGGTACGCCACCGGTCCGCTGGGCCTGTTGACCCGCCCTTTTATTAAATAAGTCCCCGGCGGCGCCCCGCTGCGCCGCCTTCCTGACAAACCAACACCACGAGGACTCGCTATGCGTATAAGCGCTATTCTGGCCGCCGCCCTGACGACGCTGGCCGCCGCACAGATTTCCGCCGCCGATCTGCCGGGCGCCGGCATTACCGTCAAGCCGGTGCAGAGCACCATTTCCGAAGAGGCGTTCCAGACGCTGCTGGTCAGCCGCGCGTTGGAGCAGCTGGGCTACCGCGTCGAGAAGCCCAGCGAGGTCGATTACAACGTCGGCTATACCTCGCTGGCCTCCGGCGACGCCACCTTCACCGCCGTGAACTGGCAGCCGCTGCATGACGATATGTATAACGCCGCTGGCGGCGACAAAGCCTTTTACCGCCAGGGAACCTACGTGACCGGCGCGGCGCAGGGCTATCTGATCGATAAAAAAACCGCCGAGAAATATCACATCACCCGCATCGATCAGCTAAAAGATAAAAAACTGGCGGCGCTGTTCGACGCCAACGGCGACGGCAAAGCGGATATGACCGGCTGCGCGCCGGGCTGGGGCTGCGAGACGGTGATCCTGCACCAGAACCAGGCGTTCGGCCTGAGCCAAACCGTCGAGCCGAATATGGGCAACTACGCGGCGATGATGGCTGACACCATAGCTCGCTATAAACAGGGGAAACCGATCCTTTACTACACCTGGACGCCTTATTGGATCAGCGATGTGCTGGTGCCGGGCAGAGATGTGGTCTGGTTACAGGTGCCGTTCTCCTCGATGCCAGGCGCGCAGAAGGACGTCGACACCCAGCTTCCCAACGGCGCCAACTATGGCTTCCCGGTCAACACCATGCATATCGTCGCTAACAAAGCCTGGGCGGAGAAGAATCCGGCGGCGGCGCGTCTGTTCGCTGAGATGAAGCTGCCCATTACCGATATCAATGCGCAGAATGCGCGCATGCACCAGGGGCAATCTTCAGAACAGGCGATTAATGCCCACGTCGATGGCTGGATAAAGGCCCATCAGGCGCTGTTTAATAAATGGATTGAAGACGCAAAATCTGCTGCGCAGTAAGCATTTTCAGGTTAATGAAACGGGCGACAAATGTTGCCCGTTTTTTATTATTTGCCGTGCAGCGCCAGCCGGATCGGGCGTTGCATACGGTGAGAACGTAAAGGGAAC
>NZ_JANION010000192.1:0-58650 GCF_024610815.1 Mixta sp. | reverse complement strand
TTCATGTGTTTTTGCTAAAATGATGCTCGCCGCGAAATCAGCAGTAAGGAAGATAAGGATGGTCATGAAAATAAGATGTACCGCCTGTGGGAGTAAGCGGTTTCGTTATACTACCGGAGACCAGAAAGGGAAATTCCACCACGGCGCGGTATGTGCTTATTGTTTTAAACCCTTTACCGTTCAGGACGTACTACCGATAACAGAATTAGATCCTATTACCCGATGTCTTATTGGACAACGCAGCACAGGTTAGATGTTAAACAGGCGGCGTCTCACAAAGAGCGCCGCCTGATTCGGTTAAAACAGAATCTTGAATACGCCGGTCAGCGTCAGCAGGCCGACGATAAAGATAATTGCGATAATCCACAGTATAATTTTCATTCCATCCTCCCTTCTGGCCGGTCTTCAGATCGCTCCGGCCCTTGAGTAAATTGCGTTGCGGCATGGCGTCGTCAGGCTGCACAGTAGACCGATAACAACCGCAACGGCACCTGTCCGGTAAGTATAGTGAAAGTTACAGGTTCTGCATTTTGCGAGCTGGATCGCGCCTTTCTCTTTTGCTTTGCCGGACATCCAACCGATTAAAAAAAGAACACTAAACTTATAGCGCGAAACCGTTCGGTGCTTCGTTATCTACTTATAGCCTGTAAAAAGGAGGCCCTATGAGCAGCATTAATACCAGTATGGGGAGATATTCTCTGAAGGCGAAAAATGCCGGCGATCACATTAAAGGTTCGATAGCCATTAATGACGAAGGCGGCGGCCAGCTCTCTTTACAGGAGTTTGACGAGCATTATCTGGACGATGTGGTGAACAACGTCATCTATCCGGTGACGGGCGGCAATCGCGATATTACGCGAGCGCTGCGCGATGAGATGATCAAAGCCGGTTTTAAACAGCCGCACTGACTGATTTTGGGTCACCGCAGGTGACCCTTCTGTTTTCTGCGCGTCTTTGCCCGCTGCGCGCCGCTTCCCTGAAACCTGATTCAGTAAAAAGCGTAGAGAGAACGGCGCAGCGAGCGTTTCCTTTCTTCTTAAATCATAGCGGAAAGCAGCAGACAGCCTACCAGCCCGCAAACGGAAATAATGGTCTCCAGCGCCGACCAGGAGCGGAGCGTTTCGCCAATGGTCAGGTTAAAATACTCTTTAAACAGCCAGAACCCCGGATCGTTAACGTGAGAGAAAATCACGCTGCCCGCGCCGACAGCGATCACCATCAGTTCCGGGCTGGCGCCGGAGGTGGCAATTAACGGCGCGACGATGCCGCCGGCGGTAATCGCCGCGACGGTCGCCGACCCCAGCGCAATACGCAGCACCGCGGCGATCGACCAGGCCATGAAGATGGGCGACACGTTGGTTTCATGCATCAGGCCAGCAATATATTTATCCACGCCGCTGTCTACCAGCACCTGCTTGAACGCGCCGCCGCCGCCGATAATCAGCAGCATCATGGCGATGATCTTGATGGAATCACCCAGCGTATTCATCACCTCGTCCATGCTGCGGCCCCGGTTCAGACCAAAGGTGAAGATGCCGATCAACACGGCAATCAGCGTCGCCATAATCGGATCGCCGAAAAATTCCGCCCAAGGAAGTAGCACATGCCCTTTCGGCAGGATCATTTCCGCCACGGCGCGCAGCGCCATCAGAATCACCGGCACCAGCGAGGTCCAGACGCTGACGCCAAAGCTCGGCATCTCCGCTTCGCTGAAGGTTTTCGGGTTATAAAGCCCTTCGGGGATCGGCTTATCGATATTTTTCAGAAAGCGCGCATAAACCGGCCCGGCGAGGATCACCGTTGGGATCGCCAACAGCGTGCCGAACAGCAGGGTTTTGCCCATATCGGCGTCAAACAGAGTGGCGATAGCGGTCGGACCCGGATGCGGCGGCAAAAAACCGTGGGTGACGGAAAGCGCCGCCGCCATCGGCACGCCGACATAAAGCAGCGGCACGCGCGCCGACGCGGCGATGCTGAACACCAGCGGCAGCAACAGCACGAAACCGACTTCATAGAACAGCGCAAAGCCGACGGTAAAACCGGTCAGCACCACCGCCCACTGAATATGACGCTGGCCGAATTTCGCAATCAGCGTCGTGGCGATGCGCTGCGCACCGCCGCAGTCGGCCAGCAGCTTACCCAGCATCGCGCCGAAGCCCATAATCAGCGCCAGGCTGCCGAGCGTGCCGCCCACGCCGGTTTTAATCGAAGTGATAACCTTATTGACCGGCATGCCCTGCATCATGCCCACCGCCAGCGCAACCAGAATCAGCGCGATAAATCCATTTAGTCTGAAGCGAATCATAAGCAGGAGCAGCAGAGCCACCCCTACCGCAACGATAACTAATGGCATAACTTTTCTCCGGTGAATGGCCGCTCAAGGGCGACGGCCTCTGTTTTAATTGTGGGGTACGTCGGCAGCGCGCTGCGCGACAGGGTTACAGTGCGTGTTACCGATAACATGGTAACGATAACAATTTGTCACCGGAATGAGGGGAGCAGGCAGAATTACTGATTTGCGAAGATGATCAACTTTTTGCGGCCCGGTTAATGGATTGTGGCTTTTCGCCGGCACGTCATACGCTGCTACACTCGTCGTCACCTCAATCATAGTGCGGCGGGAATAAATGTGTTAACCAGCCAGACGATCGCTAACCGACAAACCTTTTTTGGCCGCGGCAGCCTGCAACAACTGCCCGCTCTGCTGCAACAGCAGCCTCAGCCCACCCTGCTGTTTTGCGGCGCCTCCTTTCTTAACGGCCCGCATTACGCCGCGCTCAGCTCAACGCTGACGCCGTTGCTGGTCGGCCATGAAATTGTCGCTCATGAAGCTTCGCCGGACGAGATTGACCGCTGGGTCGCGCGCTGGCGCGGTCAGGTAAGGCGCGTGGTCGCCATCGGCGGCGGTAGCGTGCTGGACGCGGCGAAAGCGTTCGCGGCGGTCAGTCAGCATCCGTTGCAAACGCTGCGCTATCTGGAGAAAGTGGGCGATACGCCGATTAGCGGCGATACGCTGCAAGTGATCGCCATCCCCACCACGGCGGGCACCGGCAGCGAAGTGACGCAGAACGCCGTCGTAACGGACAAAGGCGATGTTAAGGTGAAGGCCTCGCTGCGCCACGCCAACTTTGTGCCGCCGGTCGCGATTCTCGATGCCAACCTGCTCGACAACACGCCGGATCGCATCCTGGCCTGCTGCGCCATCGACGCCTTTACCCATCTGTTTGAAGCCTGGCTGTCGGCGAAGGGCAATTTTTTCACCCGGCAAACTGCGCTGAGCGGCATGCGTCATTTTATTCAGGCCTGGCCGACGCTTAACCGCCAGGATGGACAGGGAGAAACGGCGCGCGAGGCGATGCTGATGGCGTCATGGCTTGGCGGCCTGAGCCTGAGTATGGCGGGACTTGGCGTGATCCACGGCATCGCCGGAGAGCTAGGCGCCATCAAAGATTATCATCATGGCGAGGTGTGCGGTCGGCTGCTGCTGCCTTTTCTCGACCTGCTGGAGAGCAGCGACCATCCACAACAGCGGGCGCTGATGGCGGAGCTGGATCGGGCGCTGTTTGGCGCCGCGCATTCTGAACCCGCACGCTATCTGGCGCAGTGGCTACAGGAACAGGCGATTTTTCCATTCTGGCGCGAGCCGCAACCCCTGAGCGCGGAAGAGGTCAGCTGGATCGTGACGCGCGCCAACAGCAAAAACGCGCTGGTCGATTACAGTGAAACGCAAATGCGCGAAATGCTGGCGCAGGCGTATCGCTGCGCCGTTTAATCCCCGCGCTCTCAGCGCGTCCTGAACGTCAACGCCGGGCGCTGCTTTATGCACGCACCGGCATTTTTGGCCTCGCTCAGGCAAACGGGCCGCGACCATCCAGCAGTTGCTGAATCACCTCCAGTACGCCCTCATGATTATTCGAGGGCGCCTGATAGCGCGCCGCCGCCTTAACCCGCTCCGGGGCATTGGCCATGGCGAAGCCGAAGCCCGCCTGATGCAGCATCTCCAGGTCGTTGCCGCCGTCGCCGAACGCCAGCACCTGCTGATGATCGATGTCCCAGCGCTGCTGCAACAGCGCCAGACCGTGCGCCTTGTGCAGCCCCGGAATAATCAAATCCGCCGAGCCGTGCCCGCTGCTGACCGCCGTCGCCACGCCCGCATGATGTCGTTCAATATCGGCTATCAGAGTCGGTACATAATCATCGGAAAGGTTCAGCGCAAACTTAAACAGACGATCGTCGATCTCATCCAGATGCGCGACCGCCCGCAGCCGGTGACAGTAGCGGCGCATCTTTTCGATATAGGCGGCGGGCGCGTCCGGGAAATACCAGGCGCTGTGATAGCCGCACAGCACGAATTTCAGGCCGGGATAGCTGCCGTGTCGCAGCGTATCGATAATTTTCATCACGTCATCGCGGGTAAATTCGCCAACAAAGCGATCTTCGCCCGCTTCGACGACATAAGCGCCATTCTCCGCCACAAACGCGATCTCATCGGCGATGCCGGGAAAAAAAGAGCGCAGCTGATAATACTGATTGCCGCTGGCAACGACAAAACGGATGCCGCGCGCCTTCAGCTGCGCGTACTGCCGTTGAAAACGCGCGCGGTTATAGTTTTTTCCGTCATCAAGAAAGGTGCCGTCCATATCCACCGCAACCAGCTTCACCTCTGCCATCCTCTTCTCTCCCGCTCGACTTGTTTGAGCCTCAGCTTAGCCGATGATTTTAGCGACCGCGACCGCCGCATCGGCAGTTACGGCAGAAGGAAGCGGCGCCCCCTCAGGGTCTGGGTCTGGCGCTGCTGGCGGACAAACTCGAGCTGCATGGCGCGTTGTGGGATCGGATAGCGATGCTGAACGAACATATGGGCGTGGTCGGCTACGCTTCCGTGGCGATGTTTGTGGCGATCTGGGGGCTTTCCGTGCTGAATTACCGCTACCGGAGATATGACCGGCTGACGGCGTGATTTTGCTGCGTGATAAGTTTCCTTATCACACAAAACAGGCGCTCCGCGATCGGGAGGGCCTGTTTTTAACGTTTTACTCCTGCGCCGTTACGCGTTAGATCTGCCGCGCGCCAGATAGCCTTGCATTTCGCTGGCCGGCACCATGCCGCCGCCGGTCGCCCAGACCAGATGCGTCGCATTTTCCATCATCGTCGCCGTCAGCTGATAGCGAGCCTGATATTCCTGACTGGCGGTGATGCGCTGCGGCCCGCTCATACCGGCCAGGGCTGAAGGCTCCAGCTGAAGGTTTTCAGTCTGGTAGAGCAGCGCCAGCAGGTCATACATCGACTCATCGCTCAGCGTATAGCAGCCGTCGATCAGTTGTTCCATGGCGCGGCCGACAAAGCCGGAGGCGCGACCTACCGCCAGACCGTCCGCGGCGGTTTTGTTATCAAGGCCGATATCCTGCACCGATATCGCATCATGCAGGCCGGTGCTCATGCCCAGCAGCATGCAGGGCGAATGCGTAGGCTCGGCGAAGAAGCAGTGAACGTGGTCGCCAAAGGCGAGCTTCATTCCAAACGCCACCCCGCCGGGGCCGCCGCCGACGCCACACGGCAGGTAAACGAACAGCGGGTGATCGGCATCAACGACGATGCCCTTCTCACGCAGCTGCGCAGGCAGCCGCAAACCAGCGACGGCGTAGCCGAGGAAAAGCGTGCGTGAGTTTTCATCATCAATGAAAAAACAGGCGGGATCGGATGCCGCCGCCTGACGCCCCTGCTCAACGGCGACGCCGTAGTCCTGTTCATACTCCATTACTTCAACGCCGTGGGCGCGCAGCCTGTCTTTCTTCCACTGCCGCGCGTCTGCGGACATATGTACGGTCACGTGAAAACCGAGCTTCGCGCTCATAATACCGATGGATAATCCCAGGTTGCCGGTAGAGCCGACGGCGATTTTATGCTGGCTGAAAAACTGACGGCAGGCTGGCGAAAGCAAAATGCTGTAATCATCCGTCAGGGTAATCAGCCCCGCCGCCAGCGCCAGTTTCTCAGCGTGGGCCAGCACCTCGTAGATGCCGCCGCGCGCCTTGATCGAACCTGAAATCGGCAGATGGCTGTCTTTTTTCAGCCACAGGCGGCCAGCGATCGGCGCGCGCTCCGCCAGCTTCGCCTGCATATTCAGCGCAGGCGTCATGTCAGATTCGATAATGCCGCCGGTCGCCGCCGTTTCCGGGAAAGCCGCGGCGATAAGCGGCGCAAACCGGCGTAGCCTTGCCTGAGCATCTTCCACATCGGCCTGCGTCAGCCCGACGCGCAGCAGCCCTTCGCGGGCGGGCTTCACCCCATCGTTAAACCAGATGGCTTCGCGCAAAGCTTTAAGTTCGTCGACAACGGGTGTGGCACTGAGTTTGTTCTGAAAATCGGTCATTGGGCGCTCCCGGCAAAATGTTGACGACAGAAGAATACAGCCGCTTAAACGGCACTGCTTAGCATAATAATTAACGCGTTAATCGCCTTATAAAAGCAATAAAAAACATCACGGCAGTAATGATTTAACCTCCTTTATCGCCGTAACGGCAATGAAGGAAGAAATTATT
Organism: Mixta sp.; assembly: GCF_024610815.1. Taxonomy (NCBI): domain Bacteria; kingdom Pseudomonadati; phylum Pseudomonadota; class Gammaproteobacteria; order Enterobacterales; family Erwiniaceae; genus Mixta; species Mixta sp. The sequence continues at coordinate 52,108 of NZ_JANION010000192.1, read as the reverse complement.
AAAGAGATGCTTGTTTTTGTGGACCGCTCGGGCGGCGTAACCAGACCGTCAGTCCTTTACAGTTTCGTATTTCCCTGGTGTTTCGACGCCATTTAAAGAGATCATCGCCCGACTGCTGAAAATCACTGTATTCTTCGCGACCACACCACCGCGACGCCGATCGCCTCCATGACGCGCTGGGATGCACTTTCCTGCTCTCCAATTTTACCTGACGGTTAGTCGCCTGCCGATGTGCCTGGGCAGGCGCGCCTCATAAGGCGCTGGCTTTTTTCCAGATGGACGCGGCTATACTTATCATTTTTACGCTGCCTGCTACTCTCTCGACATACGTACATGCCGGGCCTGGGGCGTCAGACGGTTTAAATTCTGTAACGGTTACTGAAATGGAAGCGATATGGCAACAGTAACGTTTCGACAGGCGCCTTCGCTTTTCTTCAACCCATCAGCAAGTCAGGAAAACATTATGTCAAACAACGAACCCGTTCAGGCCTGCGATCTCGTTATTTTTGGCACCAAAGGCGACCTTGCCCGTCGTAAGCTTCTCCCTTCCCTTTACCGGCTGGAAAAATCCCGTAGCCTGCATGCCGAAAGCACCATTACCGGCGTAGGCCGCGCCGACTGGGATCGAAAAACCTATGTTGAATTCGTCAGAGAGGCGCTGAACGCTTTTTTAAAAGAAGAGGTGGATGAAGAAGTCTGGTCGCGGTTTGCCGAACGACTCGATTTTTGCCCGCTTGATGTGAACGACGCGGAAGGGTTTAGCGCGCTGAAAGAAAAAGTCGACCAGGAAAAACGTATCACCATTAACTATTTTGCCATGCCGCCCGCCACGTTTAGCGCTATCTGCGAAGGTCTGGCATCCGCCTCTCTGCACCTTCCGCCGACGCGCATCGTCATGGAAAAGCCGCTGGGAAATTCTCTGGAGACTTTCAGAGAGATCAATGATGTGGTTAACCGCTATTTTGATGAAAGCCAGGTGTACCGTATCGACCACTATCTCGGTAAAGAAACCGTCCTTAACCTGCTTGCCCTGCGCTTCTCTAATTCTCTGTTTTTAAATAACTGGGATAACCGTTCGATTGAGCATGTCCAGATTACCGTCGCTGAAGAGGTGGGCATTGAAGGCCGCTGGGGTTATTTTGACCGCGCCGGCCAGATGCGGGATATGGTGCAGAGCCATCTTTTGCAGATATTGACGATGGTGACCATGTCGCCGCCGCCGGATCTGAGCGCCCGCGCCATCCGTGATGAAAAAGTCAAATTACTACGTTCGCTGCGCCGCATCGACCGCAGCAATATCCGCGATAAGGTGGTCAGAGGACAATATACCGGCGGCCTGATCAACGACCAGAAAGTACCCGGCTATCTTGAAGAAGAAGGCGCGGATAAGAAGAGTCAGACGGAAACTTTTGTTTCGGTCAGGGTGGATATCGACAACTGGCGCTGGGCTGGCGTGCCCTTCTATCTGCGTACCGGCAAGCGGATGCCGGTAAAAATGTCAGAAATCGTGATCTATTTTAAAAAGCCGCAGTTGAACCTCTTTTCCGCATCGCATAAGGAGCTGCCGCAAAACAAGCTGACGATACGTTTGCAGCCTGATGAAGGCATGGATCTGGAGATTCTTAATAAAATCCCCGGTCTGGATCATAAGCATCATTTGCAGATAACCAAGCTGGATCTGAGCTATTCCGATACCTTTGCGGAGCCGAAGCTTGCCGATGCTTACGATCGGCTGCTGCTGGAGTGCATGCGCGGCATTCAGGCGCTGTTTCTCAGCCGCGGTGAGGTGGAGGCGGCGTGGGAGTGGGTCGATTCCATTACCCATACCTGGGACACTAATAATACCCCGTTAAGGCCTTACCAGGCTGGGACATGGGGACCGCTGGCGTCGGTAGAGAATATCTCGCGCGAAGGCCATGAATGGAATGAGTTTTCGTAAGGCCTGTGCAGCGCAGCCAGAATGGTGAACCTTAAGCGGAACGCAGCCTGCTGTCGGCAGGCGCGCTGAAAGCGGCCCTGGATGCACGTAAAATCAAGGCTGATTCATGAGCAAGCCACGGCGCTGTTTGATGAATCAGCCGAGTCTGGTTACATCCTGCCGGCTGCCAGGACGAGCGTTTTCCAGCTATGGCCGCGCGATCGGGGATAGCTACATTACCCGCTTCTTCACGTCGATTAACTCTGTCAGCGTAAAACTGACACAGCATGCGGGGGAATATCCCCGTCCAGACAGAAAATTTCTTTTTCTCCCTCACTCAGCAGGTTTTCAAGTGCCTTCCTCACCATGGCAACATTGACCTTTCCGCTGTCAATCAGCCTGTCCCCATCTTCTAACAGGATCTGCGCTGCGCTTTTAAAACGTCCCGGCAGCTGATGCGTGTCAATTTTCGCCAGGCTCCTGCCATTATGGAGAAAGCGGTTCGCTACTGAAACTTCGCCTGAAAGTGAAAGCACATTTCCCCCGGATCCGCCTGTGGCGGCCGTGTGCCGAATAATATCTGCAAGATAGTCGTCACCTTCTTTTTTGTCTGAAAGAAAATTCCGTTCCAGACCGCTATAGCTGATTTCTTCAGCGTCAGCGTCGTGCGCGCGATAAACCAGCCGGGGAACAGGATTATCTCTGACGTATATCCTTAACTGTTCAATGGACTGAAAGCCGGTCGGCTCAATGCGGTCAGTGGGGTCAGCCCCCTTTGCAATAATATTTTCTACGGTCATTCTGGATGGTCTGACAGCGGAAGCGGACGAGGTTGCTGCCTGCGATGTTGACGGCGCGGATAAAAGGTTTCCATGACGATCGCAGGGCTGATTGTCGCTTTTCCGCTTGAAGCCGGAGGGAGAACTTTGGCTGGTTTTCACCCCCTCAGCCGTGCTTTTAAAATGACGCATCCCACCAGGCAGACGCGCCATCTCAGGGCTGACCAGCACATCTTTTCCGGAACCGCTCTCCTCTCTGCTGGTCACTATGGATAACTGCGTCACTGGCTGATGGCTGGTACTGTCATAAACCGTAAAATGGTTGCCGCCGGGATGCCGTAACCCCATCACCATGAGTGGATCTTTACTGCCGGGGTTCCTGAACGGCATAACCTGATAGCGCTCGCCATCGGGATGATATGGAGGCAGGCTTCCATTAAAGATCGCACCAGGCGGTATGGTCACGGCGGGCCTGTGGAAATTAAGCCTGTCAGGCATACCATTTACCGAAAAGTTTTTATCGTATCGCGCATTTACGATCGCCTTACCCTGTCCGTCTTTTATGGTCAGAGCAGTAACTGAGTTTTCCTTATCGGCATACAAGCGAGCCATACAGTTTTTATCCCCGTTATGACTAAAACCATATTCCTTACTGCCATCAGCATGGTGTGTCACGGGTTTGTTTTCATCAGGCGTGCCTGCGGAGATCAGATAAGCCATCTGTTCAGAACTGTATCTGCCTTTAAGTGCGCCATTACAGTATTCTTCTCCGCCAACGGTCAGCGTCCGCGGTAAGCCGGGAGAAGGCGTACCATTGGCAGCCGTGTTGCTTTCTGAAGATGTCAGGTTATTCAGGGTTGATGAAGGTTTCCCTACTGAAGTGTTTTTGGCGCTTGAGGAAGTTGCGGTATCGGTCTGGCTGAGCTGATGTCTTGAAACAGCAAGCATGGGTATAGTCCTCCTGATAGCAGATGCAAACCGGTCGGTGGTATTTATGTATGCCGGTTATGTCTCTTCAACGATTATGCTGAGTGGATAAATAAACCCTGTGGTTCCCACAAACGGCAAAAAAGTCGGAACAGGCTGCGTTTAGCGTCATACGGGTCAATCTTGCAGAATAAGGCGTAGGGTAAGTCAGTGCTGTCTGGAGTGTAGTGGTCAACTAAAATTGGCTACCGCTTTAGAGTTTTCCAGTATCGGTTTTCCGATTCGTTTGGTGGCAATCCACCGTTATATTCATACGGTCTGAGCGTGCTGTAGTAACCCACGATGTAATCTGTGATCGCATGAGAGGCTTCACTGAAGTTCATGTATCCCATCACGGGAACCCATTCATTTTTCAGGCTCCGGAAGAACCGCTCCATTGGGCTGTTATCCCGGCAATTTCCCGGCCGACTCATGCTCTGCTTTATCCTGCAACGCCACCGTAACTGCCTGAACTGCCGGTTTGTGTAGTGGCTACCCTGATCGCTATGGAACATCACTCCGCCTGGCTTTCCCCGACGCTCCCAGGCCATTTCCAGCGCTTTCATAGTGAGTTTGCTGTCCGGTGAGAATGACATTGCCCGGCCCACGGGTTTTCTGGCGAACAGGTCGTGAACAACAGCAAGATATGCCCAACGTTTTCCTGTCCAGATATAAGTCACGTCGCCGCACCATACCTGGCTGGGCTCGATGACCGCGAACTGACGATCAAGGTGGTTCGGTATAGCGATGTGTTCCTGTCCACCGCGCTTATACCGGTGTGTTGGCTGCTGGCAACTTACAAGTCCCGGCTCTTTCATGAGCTTGCCAGCAAGCCAGCGCCCCATACGGAAGCCTTTAAGTGTTGCCATAGTGGCAATGCTCCTTGCGCCCGCTGAGCCATGACTGATGCTGTATAACTCCTGCACCTGGCTACGCAACGCTGTCCGCCTGATATCCGGTTCATCAGGACGACTTTTCCAGTATTTGTAGCTGCTACGGTGAACCCCAAACACATGGCACAGTATCGCCACGGGATAACGCGCTCTGAGCTTCCCGATTAACGAGAACTGTTCAGGGAGTCTGACATCAAGAGCGCGGTAGCCTTTTTTAATATGTCGTTTTCCATTTCAATACGTTGAAGTTTTTTCTTCAGCTCACGAATTTCAGTTTGTTCCGGCGTTATCGGCGAGGCTTTTGGCGTTTTGCCCTGACGTTCATCACGCAACTGTTTAACCCGGCGCGTCATGGTAGAAAGCCCTGTATCCATCGCTTTAGCCGCTTCAGAAACGGTGTAATTCTGATCGACGACAAGCTGGGCTGATTCGCGTTTGAACTCTGCACTGAAATTTCTTTTTTTCATTTGGGCACCTGTATTGTTCTGAGGCGAGCATATCACCTCTGTTCAGGTGGCCAAATTCAGTAAACCACTACACTGTTGCGGCATTTGGCAGATAACGAAATCGACAGTGATTCATTCGCTGTAACGCATGAGAACGAAAACGGCAAAGAGACGGAATGTGAGTTGAGCATAACTGACTTTGCTCTACGCGCTGCTGCGGACGTTGATGCGATGCTCGATGCACTGTCGCAGCGTGACGCGCAGATAGCAGCGCTGGCGAAGCAGCCGCCGGTGGCATATACGGTTAGTCGAGTCATAGAGGCGCTTTCTAAGGGATACTTGGGGACAGTTACAGTCTGCCCGGACGCTCGCCAAGTAAGCCCTGTGCCGCTATTCCTCCACGCCGCGCCGCCAGCGCCGGTAGTGCAGAATGAAGTCGCAGAGGTGGCCCGCGCCGCGCTGGACTATATCGACGCGCTGCCGTCTGACGTTGTTGCGTCGCTGCCAGCTATGCCGGGGTTTGATCGTGGCTGGGCTGATGGTGCGCTGTCGTTGACTGCCGCGCCGCCAGCGCCGGTTAAGTTGCCAAGCCTGAAGCAGACGATTTCTGGTGAGCGCTACACCTGGTCAGATGGTGTTTACAACTACCAGCAGGACGTAATTGGAATACTCAAAGCGGCAGGCGTTGTTGTGGAGGTGGCAGATGAATAATCAGGAACGGCAGGCGCTGATTGAGCGAGTGTCAGAAATATACACAGAGTATTCTAAGCCTAATCACTCAAAAGCATTCAGCGTAAAAGACACTGAAATTGCTAAGCTGGCCCTTATTGCCCTGGCGGCATTAACCGCTGAGCCAGTTGCATTTACAGCGCAAAGCAACATTGATGGATTTGGCGGGGGAGTTGGATATATGTGGCCGCCTGGCAATGAAAAGCCCACTGATGTGGCTCTGTACGCCAATCCAATCGACAACACCGCGCCGCAGTATGAGGCGCTGGCAAGATTTGACACGGCAGGCGGCCCGGAGAAAACAGTAATTGTGCATCACGTTGCGCCTCCTGGCTGGCAACTGGTGCCGGTCGAGCCCACAGCGGAAATATATGACGCTGGTGATAAGCAGCTGGCTACAAAGCAGGTATGGGATGCAATGCTCGCCGCAGCACCGAAACCGGAGGGACAGTGACCAGATTCAAATACTCCCTCACCATGCTTCTTCCGGCGTTTATCGTCTGTTGGCCAATAGGAAAGTCTGCAAAGGCCATTGAGAGAATAGCCAGAAAGGTCAGATTAAAATGTGCCTATAAGATGCGGGACGTTTTAGCGGGAATTCCAACAGACGAAAGTAAGGAGAATGAATGTTAGCAGGCTTCATACTCCTCATTACCGCTCACTCTCACGCTCTACCCCTGACCGATAAAATCTATCCCACCAAAGCAGAATGCGAGTTCATGAAGCGTCGCGTAAATGAGCGTCGGCCGTTGGCTCAGCTGGAATGTGGTGAGGTAAGGAAATAATTATGGCTCCGAATGAAATGCTTAATAATTTCATTAAAGGTAATGGATATGGAGTAGCACCCAGCGCCGTGGTGGAGATGGCCCGCGAGCTACTGGCGCTACGGAAGGCGTTTAGTGAGCCCGCGGTGCATGAAGCTGAGATTAACGGAGTCATGTCTTCAGTAACAAAGTCACAATATCAAGATTGCAAAAAGTACGGCGTACCAACCAGGCTTTTGTATACCAAGCCCACAGAGATCACCTGATACCTCACCTGTTTACCGTTCCAAGTAAAGTTTTTCCTAGAGAAGTCGATTAAGAGTTGACGGGGCTAATCCCGGTGAATCAATAGGAATTTTAGATGAGTAAAGGACAATTCAACGTTGATAAGGACGGAATCAAAAAAATCGGTGAAGGCGTTGCGGTTGGCGTTGGTGCCGGTGCTGGGGCAGGAATTGGTGCTGCGATAGGCGTAAGCGGTGCTATTGCTGCTGCCGAAGCTACCGCCGCCGCCGCGGTTGTTGCAGGTAGCGCTTCTGCAACAACTGCGGGGTTGGCTGCTGCTGGCGGTGGTGCAATCGCAGCAGGCGGCACAGGAATGGCAGGAGGAGTCACAGCTATAGCTTCAGCAGCAGCAAGTAGTGCCGTAGTTCCAGTAGTTGGGTGGGCGGTAGCTGGCGCAGCATTAACTGGCCTTGCAGCTTGGGGAGCATACAAGTATCTAACGAAGGACTAATCATCTGGTCTAAAAATACCAACCGCCCACCGAGGCGGTTTTTTTGCACCTAAACCCCGGAGGTATCCCATGCGCGCAGGCATTAATGATGCAGCCAGTGAGCTGGAAGAACTGGTTTAAAAGGCGGCCAGTATAACGTAAATGAAAGGGGAAGAGCTTCCAACCGTATTTAACGCCGAGATGTATTCACGCCAATACAACATCATTAATTTGACATGTGAATTCATATATGCCATATATACACTATACAAACAAGGGGTATATATGGAATTCATTACTGGAAGTTTTTCTGACATTGCCGATACCAACCTAGGAAAGGAGTTGTGGGCATTCCTGACATCTCATGAATCATTAATAATGATGGAAACTGCAAGCTATCTGTCAAAACCGGCACTGGAGCCTTTACAACCCAGCCTCTTAGAGAGGTTCGGTGATGAAGTTAAAAGGGATCGCGTCAAGCAGATGTTGGGGAAAATGGTCAGACAGATAATGGAAGAGCGTGGATACGCACTTGACCAAGTTGGTGTGAGATTAAAACAAAATTCTTTATTTTTAAGCGCAGCCAGATATAAAAAATGGAGCTGAAGTATGAACCTTAGAATGGAAGTAAGGAAATGGGTTTCCGGACACATTGAAGGGATTATTGAGGCGGCCCGCTTTCATAATGCTGAGACGGTTAGGATTGGAATGACAGGTGAAGGAATCAGGCCTAATTATCAATTAATCACAGATAAAAACAGCTTAATCGCCATTAATGGCATTAACCATCAGCCATTTAGTAGGGTCAGTGAGTTCGACGAAAAAAGGATTTCGAAGGCTTATTCAATTGAGCAACTAATCAATATGAGAGTATGGGGCGGTTTCGTTGAAGCAGAAAATTTTGAGTGAAGGTTAAATAACCCACTAAGCCGCCCACGGGCGGTTTTTTATTGCCTGGATCCGGAGTAAAGAAGCGTGGAACCGGAAACCAAAAACGCGCTAAGGGCCGTAGCGCGTAAGTGCAGGAGCGAAATCACCAACGCCATCGACGGCCAGCCAAAGTCAGACCACGACAACATTATCACCACCCTTCTCGATAAACACGCCAAAACCGTTCAATGCCTACCGCCTAATACATTTCCGGCCAAGCGCTGGTTATCGTTTTATGTGCGTCAGGTTGATAAGGAGATAAAACATGTCAGTTGAATTAATCGATAAACGTCGCCCGGGACAGCGTATAAGAGGACTGGGATTGCCTAACGGCACATGGTTTAAAGTGCTGGGCATACTAGGCATGGAGAAGCTCGTTGATACGCAGCATACCAATGACCTTTTGGATATCACGCCAGGCAAGGCAAAGAAAATGGCAGCATTGATAGAGGCGTGGACGCCGCCAGATGGCTGGGTTAACGGAAATGACCACCGCTCACATGCCAGAATGAAAGCTTACCTCATCGAATTCCTGCGCGACTGCAACGGCTTCCGCAGCCGCTAACTCCCATCCTCCTATTCACTATCGCGCTATGCGTGAGGAGTTGTTATGTCCAGAGATATACTTTACGAATGGCTAAAAAGTGGCGAGTACATGGCCCGCTGTGGCTATACCTTGCAGCGAAGCCGAAAGAAAGTGCCGTTCAAAAACATGGATAATGATATAGCCCGCTTCAGGCGTGAAATGGATGAGAAGTTTAGCAGCATTCTGAGCGCTAAATGATCACCCCACTCCACCTCATCATCACAATCATTGCGTTCATCATCGCCAGAGCAATATTCAACTACCTGTAGAGGTCATTCATGGAAGCTTACGCGCTTACCCTGGATGAGGCCTGCGCGTTTCTCGGCATCTCCCGATCCACGGCCAGCAACTGGATACGGTCGGGACGCCTGACAGCAACACGCAAAGACCCGTCCAAACCGAAGTCACCCTATCTCGTCACCCGCCAGGCATGTATTGCCGCTCTCAATAATCCAATGCACACTGTCGCAGTGAGCGCGGCAGGTGCATATGAGGAGAAATTATCATGTCCATCTTCCGCAGGGGCTCCGTCTGGTACGGGAGTTACACGACGCCGGGCGGCAAGCGAATTAAGGAATCTCTTGGCACAGAGGACCGAAAGCAAGCACAGGAGTTGCACGACCGCAGGAAGGCTGAACTGTGGCGAATAGAGCGCCTTGGTGACTTTCCTGATGTAACGTTCGAAGAAGCCTGCATGCGCTGGCTGGAAGAGAAAGCGCATAAGAAATCTCTGGATGCAGATAAGGGCCGGATTGGATTCTGGCTCATGCATTTTGAAGGAGTTTTGCTGAAGGATATCAGCGAGGCGAAAATTTACGCTGCGGTCAGCAGGATGACCAACCGTAAATCAGAGGAAAGATGGAAACAGCGCGCTGCATCGATGCAGAAGAAAGGAATCGATATTGGGGTATATAAGCCGGAGCCGGTATCCACATCTACGAAGGCCAAGCATCTGGCGCTCATGAAGGCGCTGATGCGTGCAGCCGAAAGGGAATGGAAGTGGATCGAGAAGTCACCTGTCATCAAGGTGCCGCAGGAAAGAAATAAGCGGGTACGGTGGCTCGAACCCGCTGAAGCAAAGCGGCTGATTGATGAATGCCCTGAGCCGCTCAAGTCTACCGTAGAGTTTGCACTGGCGACAGGGTTGCGCCGGTCGAACATTGTCGATCTGAAATGGCAGCAGATTGACATGCAGCGCAAGGTGGCATGGATATACCCGGAGGAAAGCAAGTCAGGCAGAGCAATTGGCGTTGCACTGAATGACACAGCCTGCGCCGTTCTGAAGCAGCAGCTTGGCAAGCATCACAACTGGGTGTTTGTACACACCGAGGCTGTGAAGCGAAATGACGGAACGACAACGGCCGGAGTCAGAAAGATGCGCGTCGATTCAAACACTGCATGGCGAGCAGCGTTAAAAAGAGCCGGTATTGAGGACTTCCGGTTTCACGACTTGCGACACACCTGGGCAAGCTGGCTCATTCAGTCAGGAGTTCCGCTTTCGGCGCTGCAGGAAATGGGTGGCCGGGAAAGCATCGAGATGGTGTAGCGTTATGCACATCTGGCACCTAACCACCTAACCGAACACGCAAGGAAAATTGACGCGATTCTTAGCAGTCGTGTCCCAAATCTGTCCCACGTTGAAAATCTGAAAGCTGGAGGTGAGTGATAAGTGATTGATATTTAATGGCACGCCCTACAGGATTCGAACCTGTGACCTACGGCTTAGAAGGCCGGTGCTCTATCCAGCTGAGCTAAGGGCGCCTTGGTGAGTTGGGTCGAATTATACGACGCAAAGGCAGCGAGTCAACGTTTTTACAGCCGTGCCGCGCGCTTCGCCGAAGATGTAACCAGACAGCGCGATTCAGGGACTGACAGCGGCGCGCGCTTCTGACAAAATACGCCGCATTCCCCGATTCACTCACACAGATGGATTCCTTCCCTGATGGCAGCAAAAATTATTGACGGTAAAACGATTGCGCAGCAGGTGCGCCTTGAGGTTGCTGAAAAAGTGAAACAGCGGCTGGCGGACGGAAAGCGCGCGCCGGGCCTGGCGGTAGTGTTGGTGGGCGAAGATCCCGCCTCGCAGATCTATGTCGGCAGCAAGCGTCGCGCCTGCGAAGAGGTGGGGTTTATCTCCCGCTCTTACGATCTGCCGGCAACCACCAGCGAAAGCGTGCTGCTTGAACTGATCGATACGCTGAATAACGACAGCGAAATTGACGGAATCCTGGTGCAGCTGCCGCTGCCGGCGGGCATCGATAACGTCAAGGTGCTGGAGCGTATCGCGCCGGATAAAGATGTCGATGGCTTCCACCCTTATAATGTCGGCCGCCTCTGTCAGCGCGCGCCGCTGCTGCGCCCCTGTACGCCGCGCGGCATCATCACGCTGCTGGAGCGTTATAATATCGATACCTACGGCCTGAATGCGGTGGTGGTCGGCGCCTCGAATATCGTCGGCCGTCCGATGAGCCTGGAGCTGCTGCTGGCTGGCTGCACCACCACCGTGACGCACCGCTTTACCAAAGATCTGCGTCATCATATTGAGCATGCCGATCTGTTAGTGGTCGCGGTCGGCAAGCCGGGCTTTATCCCTGGCGAGTGGATTAAACCCGGCGCGATCGTTATCGACGTAGGGATTAACCGTCTGGAAAGCGGCAAAGTGGTAGGCGACGTGGAGTTTGACGTCGCCGCCGAACGCGCTTCCTGGATTACGCCGGTACCGGGCGGCGTTGGGCCGATGACGGTCGCAACGCTGATTCAAAATACGCTGCAGGCGTGCGAAGAGTATCATGATAAAGGAGCCGCATAATGGCCACGTTTTCTTTAGGTAAACATGCGCACGTTGACCTATGCGATCTGCTGAAGCTGGAAGGCTGGGTAGAAAGCGGCGCGATGGCGAAGAATCTCATCGCCGATGGTCTGGTGACGGTAGATGGTCAGGTTGAAACGCGTAAGCGCTGCAAGATTATCGCCGGACAAACGGTGGAGTTTGACGGACAGCGCGTCAAGGTCACTGCCTGAGACGACAACAGCCGGTTAAACCGGCTGTTTTTTCTGCCGCGCGTCAGCGTCCCTGCTGAAAGCGCTCTCTGCTGTCGATTACTGTGCCTGCTGTAAACGCAGCGCGCTTTTTTCCGCTTCGCTTAATGCGGGCTGCTGCGCCTGGCCGCTCTCCGAGGCTTTTACCGCCGCTTCCAGCACCGCCATTACCGCCAGCGCCTGCTGCGGCGGCACCGGATTCTCCTGCTGACCGTTCAGCGCGTTGGCGATCTGTATATAGTACTGACGCTGATCGCCCGCTGGCGTCGGCAGCTGGCGCGGCGCTTCTTCTCCGCTGTAGAGCACCATCGCGTCGTCGTCCGCGCCCCAGCCTGCGCTGCCGGGCGTCACCCCCGCCAGTAGCTGACTCTCCTGGCGGTCGGCATGCGCTTTTATCAGGCTGCCTTTATCGCCATGCACGCTAAAGCGCGATACGCCGCCGGCAACCAGCATGCTGCAATGGAGGATAACGCGATGCTCAGGATAGTTCAGCACAACATGCGCCCAGTCGTTCACCTCCGCCTGTTCACGCAGCGTGGCGATATTGCCCTGCACGCTTTCCGGCAGGCCAAACAGCTGTAACGCCTGGTCGATCAGATGCGGGCCTAAATCGAACCACAGGCCGCTGCCCGGCACGTTCTGCTCGCGCCAGCGTACGCGTACCTGCGGACGAAAACGGTCGATATGAGATTCAAACTGCACGACCCTGCCCACCAGCCCCTGCTCTATCGCCTGGCGCACGCCGAGATAGTCGCTGTCCCAGCGGCGATTGTGAAATACCGACAGCAGCTGTCCTTTCTCTTCGGCCAATGCGATCAGCTCGCGCGCTTCCTGCATATTCAGCGTAAAAGGCTTATCCACCACCACATGTTTGCCCGCCTCCAGCGCCTCTCTGGCCAGCGGCGCATGCGTGGTGTTGGGCGACGCGATCACCACCAGATCGATATTCGGATCGGCGATCGCCTGCTGCGCATCGGCGATCACTCGCATACCGGGAAAATCAGCCTGCACTTTGGCGGCGTCGCTGGAAACGATAGCGTAGAGGTTCAGTCCCGCCGTGGCGGAAAGCAGCGGTGCGTGAAAGGTCTTTCCGGCGAAGCCGTAGCCAATCAGCGCCACGTTGATCATTGCGTTGTCACTCATGTTGTTCTCCTTCGGCGATAACTGAAACGTCGGTGGATGGCATAGCGGGCAGCGCATTCCAGGGACGATCGATAAACAGACGTTGCATATCCGCTAAATCCGCTACCCGATGCGGCTGGCAGCGGTCCAGTTTTAAATGATCGACGACCAGCCAGCGTTGGGCGCTGAACGCCAGCATGGCGCGTTTAATTTCGGCATCGGCTTCCTGGCTGGCGCTAATGCCCAGCCTGGCGTCGACCGCGCAGGCGCCGAAAATGGCGATATCGGCGCGATAGCGTTGCAGCGCCGCCAGCGTGGCGGCGCCAGCAAACAGGCGCTGACTGTTATCCCACTGCCCGCCCAGCAAAATCAGTTCAATATCCGCCCGACCGCTCAGCGCCCAGGCGATATCGAGTGATGCGGTGATCACTCGCGCAGGAACCGTAAGCGCGGCGGCCACCGCCAAAACGGTGCTGCCGGCGTCCAGCATCAGCGTGCTGCCTGGCGGGATCTGCTGGGCCACCGCCCTGCCCAGCCGCTGCTTGGTTGCGTTAAGCACGCCGCTGCGCGCATTGCGCGACATCGCGGGCACATCCAGCGCAATTGCGCCGCCGTGGTTTTTCTGCGCCAGCCCCTGGCGTTGCAGATCGTTAAGATCGCGGCGTACAGTGTCGACCGATACCCGCAGCGTGCGGGCCAGCTCCGCCACGCCCAGCTGTCCCTGCTCGCTTAACAGCCCTAACAGCGCTTTTTGACGCGCAACTTTATGCATAGCGATCCTCCTTTGCAGCAATATACTGCAAAAAACGGCAAATAACAGCAAAAGAGGGATCAAAAGGATCTTTTTGATGGAGGGTCAGGCATTAGAGAGAGTAGTCGCAAAAGCACGCCGGGAGTGGCGGCAGGCGGAAAATCATCCGCAGAAAACGACCGGACGCAGAAAAAGGGCTGGTCAACGCCAGCCCTGAGGGAGAATATTACTTACGGCGCCAGGTGGTGCCCTGTGGGCCATCTTCCAGCACGATGCCTAACGCGTTCAGCTTGTCGCGCGCGACATCCGCCTGCGCCCAGTCTTTCGCCTTGCGCGCGTCGTTGCGCATTTTAATCAGCGCCTCGATCTCGGCCACTTCGTCGTTATCCTGCGCCGCGCCGCCTTGCAGAAATTGCTCCGGGTCCTGCGCCAACAGACCCAACACGCCGGCCAGTTCGCGCAGACGCGCCGCCAGCCCGTCCGCCGCGGCCTTATCTTCCGCCTTCAGACGGTTCACTTCACGCGCCAGATCGAACAGCACGGAGTAAGCTTCCGGGGTGTTGAAGTCATCATCCATCGCCTCGCGGAAGCGTGCAACAAACGCCTCGCCGCCTGCCGGTTCGGCGCTGGCGTCGGTATGGCGCAGCGCGGTATAGAGACGCTCCAGCGCGGCGCGCGCCTGTTTCAGATTCTCTTCGCCGTAGTTAAGCTGACTGCGATAGTGGCCGGACATCAGGAAGTAGCGCACCGTTTCAGCGTCAAAATGCTGCAACACGTCGCGGATGGTGAAGAAGTTGCCCAGCGATTTGGACATCTTCTCGCGATCGACCATCACCATGCCGGAATGCATCCAGTAGTTGACGTAAGGGCCGTCATGGGCGCAGGTGGACTGCGCAATCTCATTTTCGTGATGCGGGAACATCAGATCGGAGCCGCCGCCGTGAATATCAAAATGCTCGCCCAGCTGCTTGCAGTTCATGGCGGAACATTCGATATGCCAGCCCGGTCGCCCGGCGCCCCACGGCGAAGGCCAGCTTGGCTCATCCGCCTTCGACATTTTCCACAGCACGAAGTCCATCGGGGTACGCTTGACGTCGGCGACTTCCACGCGCGCGCCCGCCTGCAACTGTTCCAGATCCTGGCGCGAGAGGCAGCCATATTCAGGATCGCTGTCGACGGCGAACATCACGTCGCCGTTGCTCGCCACGTAAGCGTGTCCACGGGCGATCAGTTTTTCCACCAGCTCGATGATTTCGCTGATGTGACGGGTAGCGCGCGGCTCCAGATCGGGCGGCAGAATATTCAGCGCGCTGAAGTCGGCGTGCATCTCGGCGATCATGCGGTTGGTCAGCGCTTCCACCGTTTCATTATTCTCATTGGCGCGCTTGATGATTTTGTCGTCAATATCGGTGATATTGCGCACATATTTCAGCTGATAGCCGCAGTAACGCAGATAGCGCGCCACGATATCGAAGGCAACGAAGGTTCGGCCGTGACCGATATGGCTCAGGTCATAAACGGTAATACCGCACACGTACATGCCCACTTCACCGGCATGGATCGGTTTAAATTCCTCTTTTTGGCGCGTCAGGGTATTAAAAATTTTCAGCATTGAACTTTCCGTATAAGCGTGTGCGGATAAACGAAACTAAGAGGGTCTATTTTTCACGTAAGCGCTACGCAATGCAAGAAAGGACGCAGGCGCGCGGCGGCAAAAGCGCACCGGGAGTCCCTGTAAAGCCCCTTTGCGCTTACTGACGCCGCCCCGGAAATTATGTTATAAGAAGCGTCTGTTAAAACTGGCCCGCGCAGGCGGGCGCAGTATCTTAAGAACCCCAACCTTTACAGGACGAGATTATGGTTACTTTCCAGACCAATCATGGCGATATCGTGATCAAAACGTTTGATGACAAAGCGCCTGCGACCGTGCAGAACTTCCTGGATTATTGCCGTGAAGGTTTCTACGACAACACCATTTTCCACCGTGTGATCAATGGTTTTATGATTCAGGGCGGCGGCTTTGAGCCGGGCATGAAGCAGAAAGCGACCAAAGCGGAAATCCGCAACGAAGCTAACAACGGTCTGAAAAACACCCGCGGCACGCTGGCGATGGCGCGTACTTCCGCTCCGCATTCCGCCACCGCGCAGTTCTTCATCAACGTTGCAGACAACGACTTCCTCAACTTCCGTGACGAAAGCCTGCAGGGCTGGGGTTACTGCGTGTTCGCTGAAGTGGTGGAAGGCATGGACGTGGTCGACAAGATCAAAGCCGTTTCCACCGGCCGCAGCGGCATGCATCAGGATGTGCCGAAAGAAGACGTGATCATTCAGAAAGTCATCGTTAGCGAGTAATGTCACGCACGCTGTTTATCGCAGATTTGCATCTGTGCCAGGAAGAACCGGCAATTACTGCCGGTTTTCTGCGTTTTTTGCAGCGCGAAGCGCAAACCGCCGACGCGCTCTATATTCTCGGCGACCTGTTTGAAGCCTGGATCGGCGATGACGATCCCAATCCGCTTCATCAGCAGATCGCGACGGCGCTGCGCACGCTGCCGTTGCCGGTCTGGTTTATTCACGGCAACCGCGATTTTCTGCTCGGCCAGCGCTACGCCCGCGCCAGCGGCATGACGCTGCTGCCTGAGGAGCAGGTGCTGAATCTCTATGGTCGTTCGATATTGATTATGCATGGCGACACGCTCTGCACCGACGATGAAGGCTATCAGCGCTTTCGCCGCAAGGTGCATCAGCGCTGGCTGCAGAGGCTGTTTCTCGCCCTGCCGCTGCGGCTGCGTCAGCGTATCGCGCTGCGTATGCGCGACGGCAGCAAAAACGCCAACAGCCAGAAGTCCACGGCAATTATGGATGTCAATGCGCAGGCGGTCAGCGAGGCGATGCAGCGCCATCAGGTTCAGTGGTTGATCCACGGTCATACCCATCGTCCGGCGGTCCATACGCTGACGGCGAACGGCCAGCCCGCAGAGCGGTTGGTGCTGGGCGCCTGGCACAGCGCCGGTTCGATGATTGAAGTTACCCCGCAGGCGATTAACCTGATTCACTTCCCTTTCTGAAGCGGAAAAGATCCCGCTTCAGCGCCCGTTATCGGGCTACGCAACCGTTTTCCTTGCCGAAGAGACATGCTATTCTCTGTGCCCTTCCCGACCGCGTGGCAACCACGCCGGTGACCTTTGCATAATCACAGGAGTCAGATCCGCATGTCTCTTAACGCCGCCCCGACCCGCATCGCCATCGTCATGGGTTCCAAAAGTGACTGGGCCACAATGCAGTTCGCTGCGGAGATCCTTACCGCTCTGGCCGTTCCCTTCCATGTTGAAATCGTTTCCGCTCACCGCACGCCGGATAAGCTGTTCAGCTTTGCCGAAGGCGCGGCGGAAAAAGGCTATCAGGTGATTATCGCAGGCGCCGGCGGCGCGGCCCACCTGCCGGGCATGCTGGCGGCGAAAACGCTGGTGCCGGTGCTGGGCGTGCCGGTGCAGAGCGCCGCGCTGAGCGGCGTCGACAGTCTCTACTCCATCGTACAGATGCCGCGCGGCATCCCGGTGGGCACGCTGGCGATCGGCAAAGCGGGCGCCGTCAACGCCGCCCTGCTGGCCGCACAGATTCTGGCGATCCATGACGGCGAACTGGCGACGCGCCTTGCCGCCTGGCGTCAGGCGCAGACCGACGACGTATTGAATAATCCCGATCCGCGGGAGGAAGCATGAAGCCAGTTTGCGTATTAGGAAATGGTCAGTTGGGCCGTATGCTGCGTCAGGCGGGCGAACCGCTGGGCATCGCCGTCTATCCGGTGGGGCTGGACGCCGAGCCGGAAGCGCTGCCGATTCAGCAAAGCGTGATCACCGCTGAAATCGAACGCTGGCCGGAAACCGCCCTGACGCGTGAGCTGGCGCGCCATCCGGCGTTTGTGAACCGCGAGATTTTTCCGCTGCTTGCCGATCGGTTAACCCAAAAGCAGCTACTTGATCGGCTGGGCCTGGCGACCGCGCCCTGGCAGTTGCTCTCCTCTGCGCAGGAGTGGCCGCAGGTTTTCGCCCGTCTGGGCGAACTGGCGATCGTGAAGCGTCGCACCGGCGGCTATGACGGGCGCGGCCAGTGGCGTCTGCGCGCAGCGGAAACCGCCGCGCTGCCGGACGAGTGCTACGGGGAGTGCATCGTTGAACAGGGCATCAACTTTTCCGGCGAGGTGTCGCTGGTCGGCGCGCGCGGACATAACGGCGCGACGGTGTTCTATCCGCTGACGCACAACCTGCATCAGGAAGGCATTCTGCGCACCAGCGTGGCGCTGCCGCAGCCGGACAAGGCGCAGCAACAGCAGGCGGAACAAATGCTGAGCGCCATTCTGCATGAGCTGAACTATGTCGGCGTCATGGCAATGGAGTGCTTTGTCACGCCCGCGGGGCTGTTGATTAACGAGCTGGCGCCGCGCGTACACAATAGCGGCCACTGGACGCAAAACGGCGCGTCCGTCAGCCAGTTTGAGCTGCATTTACGCGCCATTCTCGACCTGCCGCTGCCGACGCCGGTGGTCAGCACGCCGTCGGTGATGATCAATCTGATCGGCACCGATGTGAATCCGCAGTGGCTAAGCGAGCCGCTGGTGCATCTGCACTGGTATGAGAAAGAGGTGCGTCCGGGTCGCAAGGTGGGACACCTGAACCTCAGCGATCCTGACGGCCAGCGTATCGCCGCCGCGCTGACGGCGCTGACGCCGATGCTGCCGCCGGAGTACGCCAGCGGCATCGCCTGGGCGCAGAGCCTTTTAGGGTAAGGCGTGCGCTGTCCATGAAGACAGCCAGCCCCAGCGTTTTTGAACCTCAACGGCCCGCGCATGCGGGCCGTTTTTATCAGAAGCTGCGGAACAGCGCTTTGCCACGCAACAGTCGAATGCCCAGCCAGCCGCCGCACAGCGAAAGCAGCAGCGCGCCGCTCAGCGGCAACACTATCCAGAGTCGGTAATCCGGCTGCCACGGAAAATCGAACACTTTGCGCTGCAATCCCCACAGCGCCGCCTCCGCCCCCAGCGCCGCCGCGCCGCCAGCCACCACGCCCAGTAGGGCAAACTCGCACCATAATGTCGCGCGCAGCAGCTTTTTACCCGCGCCCAGCGTGCGATAGACCACCAGCTCCTGGCGTCGTTGCCGCATCCCTACCTGTATCTGCGCCAGCAGCAGCAGAATGCCGCAACCGGTCACCAGCACTACCATGATTTCCAGCGCCTGGCTGACCTGCGTCAGTATCTGGCCGATCTGACGCATCATCGCGCCGATATCGAGCAGGCTGAGCGTCGGAAAGGCGCGGTTAAGCTGCGCCAGCGTTTCAGGATGCCCGTCGAGACGGAAGCTGGTAAGCCAGGTCTGCGGTTGTTCATCCAGCGCACCCGGCGGAAAGATAAAGAAGAAGTTGGGACGCAGGCTTTCCCAATCCACTTTACGCAGGCTGCTGATTTTAGCGCTGAACTGTTGGGTATCGCCGGTAAAGGTCAGCGTATCACCGAGCCTGACGCCGAGCCGGTCGGCCAGCTCCGCTTCCATAGAGACCTCGCCAGCGCGCGGCGGCCACTCGCCGGCCACGATCGGATTATGCTCAGGCCGATGCGACAGCGTGGTCAGATTCAACTCGCGGTTAAGCGCGCTGTCGCGACGCGGATCGACCTTCTGATGGTTAATCTCCGTCAGGCGCACCCTGGCGATGGGATAGAAGGTGCCGGGATGAATCTCGCGCTGAACCAGAAAACGCTGCACGTCCGCCACCTGGTCGCGGCTGATATTCAGCAGAAAATAGTTGGGGCTGTCGGCGGGCAACTGTTGCTGCCAGCGTTCAAGCAGATCGCCGCGCAGCACCAGCAGCAGCGCCAACAGCATAAAGGAGAGCGAAAAGGCGGCCAGCTGGCTCAGCGTCGCCCAGGGCTGACGCAGCAGGCGATTCACCGCCAGCCGCAACGCCAGCCTGCGCAGCGTCAGACGCCCCAGCAGCCAGAGCGCGCCCCACCCCAGCGCGGCCAAAAGCAGCGCCAGCAGCACAATGCCGCCCAGCAGCGCCCAGAGCAGTTTGCTGTTGCCCACCAGCAGCACCAGCAGCGCAACCACCACCAGCGCCATCACAGGCAGATAGTAACGCAGCGGCCAGACCGGCGCGATGGCGTCCTGCCGCAGCACGCGCAACGGCTGGGTCTCCAGCAGCAGCCGATAAGGACGCAGCCCCACCAGCAGCGAAATCACAAACAGCGCGCCCAGCGCCCAAATCCAGGGCCAGACCCCGGCAGGCGGCAGTTCGCCTGGCAACACCGGCCGCAGCATCCGCAGCAGCAGCGTCTCAAACCCCGCGCCCAGCACGCCGCCAGCCAGCGCGGCCAGCAGCAGCACCGCGAACCATTGTCCGACGATCAGCCGCCGCAGCGCGCCGCGACCGGTGCCCAGCGTCTTCAGCACCGCCACCAAGTCGTAACGGCTGCGGCAGTAGTGGCTCATCGCCACCGCGACCGCCGCGACCGAGAGCAGCAGCGTCAGCAACGCCGATAGCAGCAGGAACTGCTGCGCGCGCTGCATCGAACGGCCCAGCGCATCTTCGGAATTCTCGACGCTGAGCCAGCGCTGATCGCTTTTCAGCTGCGGCGTAATCCAGCGGTCATAGCGGCTGAGCGCCTCGGCGTCGCCAGCGAACTTATAGCGCCAGGCTACGCGGCTGCCGGGCTGAATCGCGCCGGTTTTCTCCACGTCCGCCAGGTTCATCAGTAGGCGCGGCGCGGTCTGAAAAGGATTAAACCCGGCGTCAGGCTCCTGTAAAATCGCGCCGGCGATGCGCAGACGAGCATCGCCGACCTCCAGTTCGTCGCCGGGCTTCACCGCCAGCAGCGCCATCAGCCGCGGCGCCAGCAGCACGCTGCCCGGCTGAGGCTTCAGGCCCGGCGGTTCGGTGCGCAGCTTGCCGAACATCGGATAGCTGGCGTCTACCGCCTTGATCGCCGCCAGCTGCGGGCTGTCGCCCGCAAAGGTCATGGTCATAAAGGTGAGCTGAGCGGAGAGCTGGAGCCCCTGCCGTTGCGCCTGCTCCAGCCACGCCTGCGGCGCGCTGTGGCTGCTGCGCAGCGTGCGGTCGCCCGCCATAAACTCGCGGCTCTGCTGGGTCAGCCCTTTCTCCATGCGGTCGCCGAGCGTACCCAGCGCCAGCACGCAGGCGACCGACAACGTCAGCGCCAGCCAGACGATCAGCAGCGAGGGCGAACGCCACTCGCGCCAGAACCAACGCCAGATCATGCTTCCTCCCACAGCTTACCGTCGCGGACGCGCAGCCGACGATCGCAACGCGCCGCCAGCTGCGCGTCGTGCGTGACGAGGATCAGCGTGGTGGCGCTGTCGCGATTCATGGAAAACAGCAGGTCAGCGATGCGGTCGCCGGTTTGACGATCGAGGTTGCCGGTCGGCTCATCGGCGAACAGCACGTCGGGACGCCCGTTAAAGGCGCGCGCCAGCGCCACGCGCTGCTGCTCGCCGCCGGAAAGCTGCGTCGGCAGGTGATGCAGCCGCTTGCCCAGGCCGAGCTGCGCCAGCAGACTTTGCGCCTGCTCGCGGCTTAGCCGGTCCGATTCACCGCGCAGCAGCGCCGGAAGCTGTACATTTTCCAGCGCGCTCAGCGTCGGCACCAGCATAAAAGATTGAAAGACAAAGCCGACATGACGCGCGCGCAATGCGGCGCGCTGCTCCTCATCCATCTGCGGCAGGGACTGGCCGCAGAGACGCACCTCGCCGCTGCTGCCATCATCCAGCCCGGCCAGAATGCCCAGCAGCGTCGACTTGCCTGAGCCGGATTCGCCAATCAGGGCGATGCTCTCCCCTGGTTTGACAACCAGGTCAACTCCGGTAAGGATGAACAGCTGATGCTCCCCTTCACCGACGGATTTAGTAAGATGATGAACTTCAACAATGTTTTCCGCTGGCATTATCCCTTCCTGTTGTTGTTACTGTTGCTGGCGCGCGTCGCGTCAGCCGATACCCTGCTGGTGCTGGGCGACAGCCTGAGCGCCGGCTACCGCATGTCCGCCGGTGAAGCCTGGCCCGCGCTGCTGGATAAAAAGTGGCGGCAGCAGCCGCAGGTGGTGAACGGCAGCATCAGCGGCGACACGGCGGCGCAGGGCCTGGCGCGTCTGCCGGCGCTGCTACAGCAGCACAAACCGCGCTGGGTATTGATCGAACTGGGCGGTAATGATGGGCTGCGCGGCTTCCCGCCGCAAAATATTGAACAGGATTTGCGCAAAATTATCACTACGGTGCAGGCCGCCAACGCCGAACCGCTGCTGATGCAGATTCGTCTGCCGGCGAACTATGGCCGCCGCTATACCGAAGCTTTCAGCAATATCTATCCCAAACTGGCTCAGCAGTACAATGTGCCGCTGGTGCCCTTTTTTATGGAACAGGTCTATCTTCAGCCCCAATGGATGCAGCAGGACGGCATTCATCCGGCGCCCGATGCGCAGGACTTTATTACCGAGCTGATGGATAAGGCGCTGACGCCACTAGTTAAACACGAGTCCTGAACGGCAACGAAGCCAGAGACGTAAAGTTATGCAAAAAAACGTGTTAATCACCGGCTGCTCCAGCGGCATCGGCCTGGCGGCAGCCAACGATTTATTGATGCGCGGCTATCGCGTGCTGGCCGCCTGCCGCAAAGAAGCGGACGTGGCGCGCATGGAGGCGCTGGGCTTTTGCGGCATCCAGCTCGACTTAGACGATGAAGCGAGCGTTGCCCGCGCCGCTGAACAGGTCATTGCGTTGACCGGCAACCGGCTCTACGGGTTATTCAATAACGCCGGCTACGGCGTTTACGGCCCGCTGGAAAGCCTGTCGCGCCGTCAGTTGGAACAGCAGTTCGCCAGCAACCTGTTCGGCACGCATCAGCTGACGATGCTGCTGCTGCCAGCGCTGCGCGCCAGCGGCGAGGCGCGCATTATCAATACCAGTTCAGTGATGGGGCTGATTTCTACGCCCGGACGCGGCGCCTATGCCGCCAGCAAATATGCGCTGGAAGCCTGGTCTGACGCTCTGCGCATGGAGCTGCACGGCAGCGGCGTGCGCGTCAGCCTGATCGAGCCCGGCCCTGTCCATACCCGTTTTACGGACAATGTGAATCAGACGCAGCGCGATAAACCGGTGCGGAATCCCGGCATTGCGGCGCGTTTTACCCTGCCGCCGGAAGCGATCCTGCCTAAGCTGCGCCATGCGCTGGAGAGCCGTCGCCCGCGCCTGCGCTATCCTGTGACGCTGGTCGCGCATGCCATGAGCTGGCTGCGACGCTTGCTGCCAGGCTGGATGCTGGATCGCATTTTACGCGGCAACGCGCGCGATAATGCAAATTCTGCTTGAAGCCGGGCGTAGCGCCCCAATATCGTAACAAAGTCATCAGACAAAGAGACGCATACATGTCACTACACGCTTCGATTATCGATATCAACGAATCCAACCTGCAGCAGACGCTGGAGCAGTCCATGACGGTGCCGGTGCTGTTCTATTTCTGGTCCGATCGCAGTCAGCACTGCCAGCAGCTTACGCCGGTGCTGGAACGGCTGGCGCAGGAGTATGCGGGACAATTCCTGCTGGCGAAGCTCGACTGTGATAATGAGCCGATGGTGGCGTCGCAGTTCGGTCTGCGCGCCATCCCTACCGTTTATCTGTTCCAGAACGGCCAGCCGGTAGACGGCTTCCAGGGGCCGCAGCCGGAAGAGGCGATCCGCGCGCTGCTGCAAAAAGTGCTGCCGCGCGAGGAAGAGTTAAAGGCGCAGCAGGCTATGGCGCTGGTGCAGCAGGGGAAAACGCTGGACGCGCTGCCGCTGTTGAAAGAAGCCTGGCAGCTGAGCAACCAGTCGAGCGAAATCGGCTTCCTGCTGGCCGAGGTGTTGATCAGCCTTAACCGCAGCGATGAAGCGGAAGCGGTGTTGAAAGTGGTGCCTTTGCAGGATCAGGATACCCGCTATCAGGGGCTGATGGCGCAAATCGATCTGTTGAAGCAGGCGGCAGACACGCCGGAAATCCAGCAGTTGCAGCAGCAGCTGGAAAGCGACCCGGATAACGCCGATCTGGCCAGCAAGCTGGCGCTGCAACTGCATCAGGTAGGCCGCAACGAAGAAGCGCTGGCGTTGCTGTACGGCCATCTGAGAAAGGATCTGAACGCAGCGGACGGCCAGGCGCGCAAGATGCTCCAGGAAATTTTGGCGGCGCTGGGCACCGGCGACGCGCTGGCGGCCAAATATCGTCGCCTGTTATACTCCCTGCTCTACTAATCCGCTAATACGGGCCAGGGAAACGGCCCGTCTTACGACAGTCTGGAGGTTATATGTTCGCCGTTATTCCCGTTCTTATTGTTGTCGCGCTGATTGTCGTCTGGGCAGGCGTGAAAATCGTGCCGCAGGGCTATCAGTGGACCGTTGAGCGTTTTGGCCGCTATACCAAAACGTTGCAGCCGGGCCTCAATCTCGTCGTTCCCTTTATGGATCGCATCGGCCGCAAAATCAATATGATGGAGCAGGTGTTGGATGTGCCATCGCAGGAAGTCATCTCTAAAGATAATGCCAACGTCACCATCGACGCCGTCTGCTTTATTCAGGTCGTCGATCCGGCGCGCGCCGCTTATGAAGTCAGCAATCTGGTGCAGGCGATTATTAACCTGACGATGACCAATATCCGTACGGTGCTGGGTTCGATGGAGCTGGACGAAATGCTGTCGCAGCGCGACAGCATCAATACCCGCCTGTTGCATATTGTTGATGAAGCGACCAACCCGTGGGGTGTAAAGGTAACGCGTATCGAGATTCGCGACGTGCGTCCGCCGCAGGAGCTGATCGCGGCGATGAATGCCCAAATGAAGGCGGAGCGCACCAAGCGCGCCGATATTCTGGCGGCGGAAGGCATCCGTCAGGCGGCGATTTTACGCGCCGAGGGCGAGAAGCAGTCGGAAATCCTGAAGGCGGAAGGCGAGCGTCAGGCGGCATTTTTACAGGCGGAGGCGCGCGAACGCGCCGCCGAAGCGGAAGCGCGCGCTACCACCATGGTTTCTGAGGCGATCGCCGCAGGCAATGTACAGGCGGTAAACTACTTCGTGGCGCAGAAATATACCGACGCGCTGCAAAAAATCGGCTCCGCCGACAACAGCAAAGTGGTGCTGATGCCGCTGGACGCCACCAGCATTATGGGCTCTATCGCCGGCATCAGCGAGCTGCTGAATGAAACGCGGCCCACGCGGAGCGACAGATAATGCTGGCCGCCATCGTCAATCATCCGCACTGGTTCTGGCTGACGCTGGGCGGACTGCTGCTGATTGCCGAAATGCTGGGCTCCAACGGCTACCTGCTGTGGAGCGGCATCGCCGCGCTAACGGTAGGTCTGATTCGCTGGCTGCTGCCCTTCACCTGGGAGACGCAGGGCGTACTGTTCGCCCTGCTGACGCTGATCGCCGCGTTTCTCTGGTATCGCTGGCTGGCATACCGACAGCAGCGGCAGCCTGATATGCATCTCAATCAGCGCGCGCGGCAGATGACGGGCATGTCGCTGACGCTGACGGAAGGGCTGGTGAACGGACTGGGGCATGTTCGTATCGGCGACGGCAGCTGGCGCGTGCAGGCCGATCACGATCTGCCTGCCGGCACGCGGGTCGTGGTCACCGGCGTGGAAGGCGTTACCCTGCGGATTGCGCCGCTGGAAACGACGCGTTAGCTGTCCGCGCGATGGCAGCAGCCCGCAAGGTTATTAATGATCGGGCAGTCCGCGCGCTCATCGCCGGGGCAGCTTTCCGCCAGCGCCAACAGCCGTTCACGCATCAGGTTCAGTTCAAATATATGCGCCTCGATCTCTTTTACCTTTTGCAGCGTGCGCGCTTTTACATCCGCGCTGTGGCGCGCCGGATCGTTGAACAGGTGCACCAGCTCCCGACACTCATCAAGGTTAAAACCGACCTGACGCGCCTGGCGCAGCAGCGTTAACTCCTCCAGGTGGCGCGTCGTGTAGCTGCGATAACCATTCTCGCTGCGCAGCGGCGGCGTCACCAACCCTTTCTCTTCATAGAAGCGGATCGCTTTACTGGTTAAACCGGTTTTTTTCGCTACATCGCTAATATTCATCTTATCCCCCTTCGGTTGATTACGGGCAGTCTCTCTTTCCCGCTCCGGCAGCCTGAGGCCGACGCCTCCCATTTATAACGCTATTTGTCAGCGACGGAAACTGAAACCCGCCCTTCAAGCGCTGGCCGCCGCATCGCAGCAAGTTCGATCGGCAAACAAACATTTTAAGACGCCGCCATCGCTTTTTTTATGGATTATTGACGCGGCTGTTTACGACTGTGGCCGATAATGATTTTTATTTTCCGTCCTTAACCTACCTGCCCAGGCCGTTATACTTTTTTACCTGCTGAACGTGATGTTGATCAAAAGAGGCCGAAAAACGTTGCCCGTAAATAGGGTTAATAAAAAGCGTTAAATAAGGCTGTTAATTGTTGGTAAGGTGGCGCGATGCGGTATAAAACGCGCCATTATTATAAAAAGATAGCCGCGGCATGATCGCAGCCAACATATCCTTTTTTATTTATCACCGCAGACGAACCCCGCTTAACCACAGACCAACGGCGCTTCTGGCCTCTTGCGTTATGCCGGTTAATTCTGTGCCCCGCGTCTACGCATATGACGCTCGCTGCCGCCCCGGTAAAATCTTATCTGAGGAAACTTGACCTTCCCCTTAAAGGAAGGTTTACCCTTATTACTTCAGTCATTGATTCTGCGCAGGCAGAAAGGAGATGCTTTATGTCACATACCACTCTGTTAACGCTGGACGGCCTTTCCTGCGGCCACTGCGTTAAACGCGTTAAAGATGCGCTGGAACAGCGCGACGATGTGCAACAGGCCGAGGTGACGCTGAACGAAGCGCGCGTAACCGGCGACGCATCCGCAGAAGCGCTGATCGCCACTGTTGAACAGGCGGGATATCAGGCCAGCAGCCAGGACAGCTCGCGCCCAAAGGCTGAACCGCTGACAGTATCAGAACCGACGCCGGAAGCGCTGACAGCGGACAACTCCACGCTTCCGGCAGAGACTCAGCCAGCGAAGAACATCCTGCAACCGGCAGAAAACCGTCCAGCGGGGAACGCCCCGCTTCCGGAGGAAAGCAGGCCAGCAGAGAACGCTTCGCTTCCGGCGCAGGCCGATACGGCGGCGGAAAACTACCAGCTGCTGATTGAAGGAATGAGCTGCGCCAGCTGCGTCAGCCGGGTGGAAAAGGCGCTGGCGCAGGTCGACGGCGTGCAGCAGGCGCGCGTCAACCTTGCCGAACGCAGCGCGCTGGTTATCGGCTCGCCGCAGCCGGAAGCGCTGGTATCCGCCGTGGTGAACGCTGGCTATGGCGCGGAGGTGATCGGCGACGAAAGCGAACGGCGCGAGAAACAACAGTTAAGCGCGCGCCAGGCGATGCGCCGCTTCAGCTGGCAGTCGGCGCTGGCGCTGGCGTTAGGCGTGCCGCTGATGGTTTACGGCCTGTTCGGTGACAATATGATGCTGACCGCCAGCAACCGCAGCGGCTGGCTGGTGATTGGCGTTCTGACGCTGCTGGTGATGGTGGTCGCCGGCGGTCATTTTTATCGCAGCGCATGGCGCAGCCTGCGCAATGGCTCAGCCACAATGGATACGCTGGTGGCGCTCGGCACGCTCACCGCCTGGCTCTATTCCATCAGCGTCAATCTGTGGCCCGACTTTTTTCCAGCCGCCGCGCGCCATCTCTATTATGAAGCCAGCGCCATGATCATCGGCCTGATAAACCTTGGTCATGCGCTGGAGCAGCGCGCGCGCCAGCGATCGTCGAAAGCGCTGGAGCGCCTGCTGGACTTAACCCCGGCGACGGCGCGCGTGATAACGGAGAGCGGCGAGAAAACCGTGCCGTTAAGCGACGTGCAGCTGGGCATGATCCTGCGTCTGACGGCGGGCGATCGCGTGCCGGTTGACGGCGTGATTAGCGAAGGCGAAGCCTGGATGGAAGAGTCGATGCTGACCGGCGAACCGCTGCCGCAGCATAAGTCGCAGGGCGAGTCGATTCATGCCGGTACGCTGGTGCAGGATGGCGCGATTCTGCTTCGCGCCAGCGCGATTGGAAAAAATACCACGCTGTCGCGCATTATTCAGCTGGTGCGCCAGGCGCAAAGCAGCAAGCCTGCTATCGGGCAGCTGGCTGACCGCATCTCGGCGGTGTTCGTTCCGGCCGTGGTGCTGATCGCCCTGTTCAGCGCCGCCGTCTGGTATTTCTTCGGACCGCAGCCGTCGCTGGTCTATATGCTGGTGATCGCCAC
The DNA here is from genome assembly GCF_024610815.1 of Mixta sp. NCBI lineage: Bacteria > Pseudomonadati > Pseudomonadota > Gammaproteobacteria > Enterobacterales > Erwiniaceae > Mixta > Mixta sp. The sequence continues at coordinate 24,142 of NZ_JANION010000192.1, read as the reverse complement.
CACTGTATTAATTATAGCCTGTCCCTGCGCGCTGGGCCTCGCCACGCCGATGTCGATCATCGCTGGCGTTGGACGCGCTGCGGAGTTTGGCGTGCTGGTGCGCGACGCCGACGCCCTGCAACGCGCCAGCGAGCTGGATACGCTGGTATTTGATAAAACCGGCACCCTTACTCAGGGGGCGCCGCAGGTGACGCAGATCGTCGCCTTTGAGGGTTTCAGCGAAACGCAGGTGCTGCGATGGGCAGCGGCGCTGGAACAGGGCTCGAATCATCCGCTGGCAAAAGCGATACGCGACCGCGCCGGTGAAGGCGCGCTGCCGGAAGGCGCGCAGTTCCGCACCCTGCGCGGCATGGGCCTTAGCGCGACGCTGGAAGGTAAACCGATGCTGCTGGGCAATGCGGCGCTGCTGGCGCAGCAGCAGGTTAGCGCCGAGCGCGCCGCCGCGCTGGCCGATGAGCTGGCGGCAAAAGGCGCTACGCCGGTATTTCTTGCCGTTGAGGGCAAGCTGGCGGGCCTGCTGGCGATCCGCGATCCGCTGCGCGATGAAAGCATGCGCGCGCTGCAACGCCTGCACGGGCTGGGCTACCGGCTGATTATGCTGACTGGCGATAATGAGGTGACCGCGAGAGCCATTGCGCAGGAGGCCGGGCTGGATGAGGTGATCGCCGGCGTACTGCCGGACGGCAAGGCAGACGCCATTCGTCGCCTGCAGCAGGCGGGCCATAAGGTTGCGATGATCGGCGACGGCATCAATGACGCGCCGGCGCTGGCCCAGGCCGATGTCGGCATCGCCATGGGCGGCGGCAGCGATGTGGCGATTGAGACCGCAGCCATTACCCTGATGCGTCACGATCTGCACAGCGTAGTCGATGCGCTGGCGATTGCGAAAGCGACGCTGCGTAATATGAAGCAGAACCTGCTGGGCGCGTTTATTTATAACTCGCTGGGAATACCGATTGCCGCTGGCGTGCTGTGGCCGTTGACCGGCACACTGCTAAGCCCGGTGATTGCCGGCGCCGCCATGGCGCTTTCTTCGATTACCGTGGTCAGCAACGCCAACCGGCTGCTGCGCTATCAACCCCCGACTGAATAATACGCTTACGCTTTCACCTGTTCATCGGCAGATGAAACCGCTAGCATGGATCGTTTACGGGTGGAATCGGGTGGAAGAATGGATAACTGGCTCTACAACCTGAAGGCGCTGTATCACCGGCTGGCGCCGACGCATTACAGCTGGCCGGCAACCGACGTCTGGCTGCCGGGCAACCGGCAGCTGCATTTGGTGGGCAGCATCCATATGGGCACGCGCAATATGATGCCGCTGCCGCCCGGCCTGCTGAGCCGCCTGGAAAAGGCGGACGCGTTGATTGTTGAAGCGGATATCACCGGCAGCGCCTCTCCGTTCAGCTACAGCGAACCGCAGCCGCCGCTGGCGGAGAGGCTGGACGCGGCCACCTTGCAGCGTCTGAGCCGCCTGTGCGACGAGTTTCAACTCACTCTGACACAGTTCGATCCTCTCCCCGCCTGGCAGGTTGCGCTGATGCTGCAGGCGCAGCAGGCGCAGCGGCTCGGTCTGCGTCCTGATTACGGCATCGATTATCAGCTGTTGCAGGCGGCTCATGCGCAGGGACGTCGGGTGATTGAGCTGGAAGGAGCCGGCGAGCAGCTCGACCTGCTGAAAACGCTGCCGGAGAATGGCCGTTTGCTGCTGGCCGACACGCTGGAGCACTGGCACACCAACGCCCGTCTGTTGCAAACCATGATCGGCTGGTGGCTGGAGAAGCCGCCGCTACAGCGCCGGGCGGCGTTGCCGAACACCTTCAGCAACGAGCTAAACGATGTGCTGATGAGCCAGCGCAACCAGCGTTGGGATACGCAGCTGCGCGCGTTGCCGCCGGGACGCTATGTGGTGGCGGTCGGCGCGCTGCATCTGTACGGCGAGAATAATTTACCTGCGCTGCTGAGGCGTAAATAAAAAAAAGGCCAATATCGCTATCGGCCCGTCAAAGAGGAATTTGTTTATGATTTTGGTTATTCATCAGCAAATGCATCGCTGACGCGAGGGTAATTTTCCCTTAAAGCCTGCGATTTCACCAGCGCTATTTTTAACCCATTTGTAAGTTTTCACTGTCAGGAAAAAGCGATGACCCCGGCGATAAAACTACTGGAAAAGCAGAAAATCCCTTTCACATTGCACCCTTACGAACATGACAGCCATGAAACCCACTTCGGCGATGAGGCGGTGCGCAAGCTTAATCTGGATGCGCGGCAGGTTTTTAAAACCCTGCTGGTGGCGCTGAACGGCGACGCCAAACAGCTTGCCGTCGCGGTGACGCCCGTCGCCAGTCAGCTCGATTTGAAAAAAGTGGCGAAGGCGCTCGGCGCGAAAAAAGCGGAGATGGCCGATCCGCAGCTGGCGCAGCGCGTGACCGGCTATCTGATTGGCGGCATCAGTCCGCTGGGGCAGAAAAAGCGCCTGCCGACGGTGATCGACGCGCAGGCCGCCAGCTTTCCTACTATGTTTATCTCCGGCGGCAAGCGCGGCCTGGATATTGAGCTGGCCGCCAGCGATCTGGCTACGCTGCTGGACGCGGCGCTGGCTGACATCGCCCGTCGCGATTAGGCGCGCTGCGCGCAAAGCCGATCGATCATCCAGCGTCCCGCCGGTCCCGGCGGCGTGCGGGTCGACCATACTGCATCCACCGCGATGCTTTGCGGCCAGCCTGCCACCGGCAGCGCCTGCAGGACGCCATGACCAAACTGCTCTACCAGCCAGCGCGGCAGAATCGACCAGCCGAACCCCTGCTCCGCCATCTCCAGCAGCAGCAGATAGGAAGGCGCGGACCACACCGGCCCGCGCGCCCGATTCTCTCTGCCGATCCAGGTATTCAGCTGCAACTGCCTGACGCGATTCAACTCCGCCTGGCTGACCTCTTTCTGGGCCGCCAGCGGATGCGCGCGATGAATAAAAACCTCCATCTTTGGCTGCACCTGCAAACGCGACGCGGCGATAGTCGCAGGCAGCCGTGACTGCACGCGTATCACGCCGAGATGAATGCGCCCGCTTTGCAGCAGATCGATAACATCTTCATCTTCGGCGATCATGCATTCGAATTCGATATGGGGATAGCGCGTCGCAAACTGCTTCAGCAGCTGCTCATGATGATCGGCCTGCCAGAAATCGGAGATCGCCATGCTGAGGCGCGGTTCAACGTTGTCTGACAGCCTGATCGCCAGCTCATCCAGCCGCTGGCTGGCGGCGAGGATCTCCTCTACCTGCCGCAGGGCGCGCCCGCCCGCTTCGGTTAATACCGGTTCCCGGCTTTCGCGGTGAAACAGTTTAAACCCTAAATCCGCCTCCAGGTTGGCGATCGCGGCGCTGACGGTTGACTGGCTTTTCCCCAGCGCGCGCGCCGCCGCGGAGAAGGATCCTTTTTCGACCGCCAGCACAAAAGCCTGCAAAGATTCCGGTGAATAACGCATATTTCTATCGCTTTTATCGATGGGAGGTCATTTTATTTTATCTGAAGAAAGCCAGAAAATGCGCGTCCGTTATATTAAGGAGACGTTATGAAAACCCGTTCGCTGAAAGAACGCCTGCTTCACGCTACAGGCTTTGAGGCGTTAGCTATTATGATCGTGTCGCCGCTGGCAGCGATACTGATGAATAAACCGCTGTTTCAGATGGGCGCGGTGGCGCTGGCGCTTTCTACTATCGCCATGGTGTGGAATATCATCTACAACGCGCTATTTGACCGCCTGTTTCCACCGGCCAAAGTCAAACGCGGTGTGGGGCTGCGCATCGTGCATGCGCTCTGCTTTGAAGGCGGCTTTATTCTTATCGGCCTGCCGGTAGCGGCGGCGATGTTAGGCATCGGGCTGTGGCAGGCGTTTCTGCTGGAGATCGGTTTCTTCCTGTTCTTCCTGCCCTATACCGTGGCGTATAACTGGCTGTGGGATCGCGCGCGGGAAAAATGGCAGGCGCGTCACGCCTGCCATCATGGTTAAATTCGCCGCTCTGATGCGACGCGCGGATCGGCGATCGCATCAGGCCTCTCCGCTTACTCCTTGCCGGTCAGCCAGGCGAGGATCATCTGCGGATAGCTGCGGCGATGGGATTCCTGCTTCTGCCGCGCCGCCTTTTCCGCCTCGCTGAGATGTACGATTTCATCGTGCGACGCGTAATCCGCCGCCTTCAGCGGAGAGTGCTTTTCAATATACTGCTTCAGCACTTCCGCATCGACAAAGCCGGTATTCACAAAGCCCGGCAGCGTATTGATCACGGGATAGCCGTCGCCGCCGTTGGCATTGAAGCTTAGCGTCGCCATGCGGTAGGTTTTATCCGCCTGCAACGGCTCGCCGTTGATTTTTATCTCGCTGACGCCCTTGCCGTCCGCCACCAGGCTGACGTTGGCGAACTGCGCATAGGCGCCGGAGTCGACCTGCTTATTCGCCACCACGGCGAGATATTTCTCCACCTCGCGCCCGGTCATCTCTACCTGACACAGCGTGTTGCCGAACGGCTGCACTTTCAGCACGTCTTTATAGCTGATCGGCCCCGCCGCGATGGAGTCGCGCACGCCGCCGCCGCTCATCACAGCGAAGTCCGCTTTGGTGCGCTCTATCTGCGCCGCCAGAATCAGACGCGCCAGGTTGGTCTGCACAAAGCGCACCTTGCTGCGATCGCCTTCAAGACGGGCGTCGACGCTGCCGACCTGTACATTCAGCTGCGCCTCGCCCTTTTTCTGGAACGGCGTCAGCAGCTTCATCATCGCGCTGTTCGGCGCGATTTCAGCCTGATAGTTGATCCACTCCTCTTTGCCTTCGCTGTTTTTCACCTTGTGCTTCAGGTTAACCGGGATCAGCTGATAGTTATCCAGCGTCAGCACGCCGTCTTTAAAGGTGAAATCGGCGCGGCCCACATATTTGCCCCACTCATGCGCCTGCACAATCCAGGTGCCGTTCTGTCGATCGGGCACGCAGGGCGAGCCTGGCACGTAATCCACCTGCTTCACATTCTCTTTCGCCATGCAGACCGGGTCCTGCGAGTGGCCGCCAACGATCAAATCGACATAACCCGGCGGCAGCGCGCGCGCCATTTCTACATCACCCGGCGCATTGGAGCCGTGGTTGCCGTTATCGTAATGCCCCATATGGGTGGCGGCGATAATCACGTCCGGCTTCTCATCGGCGCGCAGCGCCTCCACCACTTTTTTCGCCTCGGCGGCAGGCGGACGGAACTCAATATCGGTCAGGTATTCAGGATTGCCGATTTTCGCCGTGTCGTCAGTGGTCAGGCCGATAACTGCGATTTTCAGTCCCATGCGATTAAACAGGGCATAAGGCTGGAAAAGACGCTTGCCGCTGCTTTTTTGATAAATATTGGCGGACAGCAGCGGGAATTTGGCCCACTTCTGCTGCTGACGCAGCACTGAAAGCGGATTGTCGAACTCATGGTTGCCGATGGCCATCGCATCGTAGCCCACCAGGTTCATGCCGCGAAAATCGGGCTCCGCATCCTGCAGATCGGATTCCGGGACGCCGGTATTGATATCGCCGCCGGAGAGGATCAGCACGCCGCCGCCGTGCGCCTGCACATCATAGCGAATGCTGTCCACCAGCGTTTTTTGCGCCGCCAGACCATACTCTCCCTGTTCGTTATGCCAGAAACGCCCATGATGGTCGTTGGTATGCAAAACGGTAAATTTGTAAACGCGCCCCTTTTCCCAGGCCAGCGCCTGGGAGGAGAGCATGCTGAGGGAGAGTATCCCGCCAATAATAAAGGTATTGATAAAGCGCAACGTCATTCTCCTTGTCGACAAACCTTCAGGCCGCCCCGCCCGCTGAGCGGGCAGTCGCCGCCATAATAATCAGCGACGGCGAACCAGGCGCCGCCGTCAGAATAACGCTAGTTATGCCTGAAGCCTGGCGCTGTCGCAATCTTCCGCATGAAAAGCGGTTAAACTTTTTTAAGCCGATGAAATATTACGTGCAAAACAGCCGCTAATTTTGCTTTTCAACGCCTTGCATCGGTTTTATTAACCTTATGTAATAAAGAAGTGCTTTTTAGCATGCTGTTTTTGCAAAAAAATGACGGTCATCAACAGCATTCATCAAGGGTGTAGGGTCATAAGTAAAAAAAATGGCCCACACCGGCTGTTTTTTAGATTTCCCGCACTTTTTTCACTTTCTCTCCCTTTATTCTCACCCGTGCGTCTCCATTTTGTTTTACACTGGTTACAACCGGACACAGTTGCACACAGAAGGAGACAGCATGCACCACAGCACCCCGCTGATTACCACTATCGTCGGAGGCCTTGTCCTCGCTTTTCTCCTGGGAATGCTCGCCAGTCGTCTACGCATTTCCCCACTGGTGGGTTATTTAGTTGCGGGCGTTCTGGCGGGTCCCTTTACTCCGGGTTTCGTCGCCGATACCAAACTGGCGCCTGAGTTGGCGGAGCTGGGTGTCATTCTGCTGATGTTCGGCGTGGGCCTGCACTTTTCTCTGAAGGATCTGATGGCGGTAAAAACCATCGCCATTCCCGGTGCTGTCGCGCAAATTACCGTCGCCACGCTGTTGGGCATCGGGCTCAGCACGGCGCTTGGCTGGGACTGGATGACCGGGCTGGTGTTCGGGCTCTGTCTCTCCACGGCCAGTACCGTAGTGCTGCTGCGCGCGCTGGAAGAACGGCAGCTGATCGACAGCCAGCGCGGGCAGATCGCCATCGGCTGGCTGATCGTCGAGGATCTGGTGATGGTGCTGACGCTGGTGCTGCTGCCCGCCATCGCCGGCATGCTGGAAAAAGGCAACGCCAGCCTGTCGCTGCTGGCGTGGGATCTGCTGTGGACCATCGGCAAAGTCGCTGCCTTTATGGTGCTGATGATGGTGGTGGGCCGCCGCGTCGTGCCGTGGATTCTGGCGCGCAGCGCCGCCACCGGCTCGCGCGAGCTGTTTACCTTGTCGGTGTTGGCGCTGGCGCTGGGCATCGCCTTTGGCGCAGTGGAGTTCTTTGACGTCTCTTTTGCACTGGGCGCCTTCTTTGCTGGCATGGTGCTGAACGAATCTGAGCTGAGCCATCGCGCCGCGCACGATACGCTGCCGCTGCGCGATGCCTTCGCGGTACTGTTCTTCGTGTCGGTCGGCATGCTGTTCGATCCGATGATCATCATCCAGCAGCCGCTGGCGGTGCTGGGCACGCTGGCGATTATCGTGCTGGGCAAATCGCTGGCGGCCTGGCTGCTGGTAACGCTGCTTGGCCACTCGCGCCGCACCGCGCTGACTATCTCCGTCAGTCTGGCGCAAATCGGCGAGTTCGCCTTTATTCTGGCGGGCCTGGGTATTTCGCTGAACCTGCTCAGCGAAGAGGGTCGCAACCTGGTGCTGGCGGGCGCGATTCTGTCGATTATGCTCAACCCGATCCTCTTTACCCTGCTGGGGCGCTATCTCGATAAGCATGAAAACTTCGAGGAGCAGAGCATGGAAGAGGCGACGGAAGAAGAGAAACAGATCCCAGTTAATATCTGCAACCATGCGGTGATTGTCGGCTATGGCCGGGTCGGCAGCCTGGTAAGCGAGCTACTGATCGACGCGGAGATCCCGATTGTGGTGGTGGAGAACGCGCGCACGCGCGTCGAGGCGCTGCGCGAACAGGGCGTTCGGGCGGTATTAGGCAATGCGGCGCGCGTCGAAACCATGGAGCTGGCGCGTCTGGACTGCGCCCGCTGGCTGCTGATGAGCATTCCTAACGGCTATGAGGCAGGCGAGATTATCGCGGCGGCGCGCGAAAAACATCCGCACCTGGAAATTATCGCCCGCGCGCACTACGACGACGAGGTGCACTACATCCTCGAACGCGGCGCGGACAATGTGATTATGGGCGAGCGGGAAATTGCCAACAGCATGCTGGCGATGTTAAAAGCGGGGCTGGACGCGACGCCGACCCTGCTGACGCCGCAGCATCCGAACTGATCTTTCTGCGCGGCGCTCTGCGCCGCGCAATCTTCGGCTTAACGTTCCCAGTACGCCTCTTCCAGGCTATCTTCACGTTCCGGCAGCCCGCGCGTCAGACGCGGCGAATGCTGATTCAGCACCTGATAACTGACGCGGTTGGCATATTTGCAGACCTGCGCCAGTGACGAGTAGGTTAAATAGCTGCGCTGGTGTTTGCTGGAGTTCGGCACGTTGTTGCGATGGTAGCTGTTAGCGGTAATATCGTGCAGCAGCGCCGCCAGCGCGCCATCCCCCGCCCCGTTGGTGTTCATGATCTTCTCCGGCCCGCCCATATAAGGGGCGATATGCGAATAGATGCGCAGCGGCTGCTGACAATCCTGATAGCGCATGGCGCGGCTGAACTCATACTGGTTAAATTCCGGGATCGCGCCCGGCAACAGCGGGTGATTGGTCTGGCGCTTCGCGCTCTCTTCGGTGTAGCCCGCCATATAGAGACCGTTGGGCCCGGCGGTGCAAAGCACTAAATCGACCCACTCCAGCGCCTTGTCAGCCGCCTGCAATGGATCGGCGTAGCCGGTCAGCTCCAGCCCTTCCTCTTCGTTCATCGCCAGGATAGAGACGTTTTCACGCAGAAAGTCGCGCCAGAACTGCGGATTCTCGGCGATCACATGCCTGGTGCCCAGCGTCAGCACTACCGGCACGTTGTACTGCTTTGCCCAGGCGACCGCCTTCATGGTCGCCTCCGGCATCGGTTCGCCCGGCTTGCAGCGCACCAGATAGGAGGTCAGCACCAGCGCGGAGGCGCCGGCGATCACCGCTTCCGGAATGCTTTCCGGCCGCAGCTGGTTCATCATGCCGGGACTGATGGCGAAGGTACGCTCGCCGTTATCGCCGATCAGTGTAAAACAGCGGCCGATAGCGCCGTCGACGCCCTGCAGATAGTTAAGATCGGTGCGGCTGGAAGTGTTGCAGAGATAGCGATAGGCGTAGCCGCCGATCTGCACATTGTTGCACATCACGCCGAGCAGCACGGAGCGATCGTCCGCCAGCACCGAGTAGTTGTGCATGGTATTGCCGATAGTGCCGCCAGCGAACTGGTGCGTAATCAGATTGTCGCGCATCAGCTCCGCATAAAGCGCGTCCGCCACATCATCCTCAATCACCAGCGAGTGACCAACGCTAAGACCGTAGCGCGCTACAAAGGCGTTATCGACTTTCGCTTCGATATCCACCAGCGTCTGATCGATGCCGACGACCCAGCTGGTGCCGGTTTCGCTTTCGGGCTGAACGGGCTGGATTAGCGGGTCGCGGGCGCTGACGGGAAAATAGTGTTTGGATTTGCGTTGACCGGGAAATTTCATGGTTGTTGGCTTCAGAATAAAACAGGCGGAGAATGATATCACACTCCCCGCCGTTACTCAGCGATGCGCGTTTACCAGCGCCAGCATCATGGCGATATGCTCTTTATCGTCATTGAGCGCCGGAATATATTCAAACTTTTCGCCACCGGCGTGCAGGAAGAATTCTCGGTTTTGCTCGTTGATCTCCTCCAGCGTCTCCAGACAGTCGGCGGAAAAGCCCGGACTCATGATCTGAATATGACGCACGCCTTTCGCCGGCAGACCGCGCAGGGTTTCATCGGTATAAGGCGTCAGCCAGGGCTCGCGGCCAAAGCGCGACTGGAAGGTCATCATCACTTCGTTTTCGCTCAGTCCCAGCGCGCGCGTCAGCGCATCGGTGGTGTCGCGGCAGCGCTGCGGATAGTCGTCGCCCTCGTTGGCGAACCGCTGTGGAATGCCATGGAACGACAACACCAGCAGATCCGGTTTGCCGTTTTTCGCAAACGAGCGCTCAACAGATGCCTTCAGCGCGGCGATATAGGCGGGATGTTCAGCATAGTCGCGAATAAAGTGCACGTCAGGCATCGAGCGGTAGCCAGCGAAGACGCTGCTCAGCCCATCCCAGACCGCCGCCACGGTGGAGCAGGAAAACTGTGGATAAAGCGGCAGCACGATCAGACGCGTCACGCCCTGCGCCATCAGGCTGTCCATCGCGCTTTTCAGGCTGGGATTGCCGTAGCTCATCCCTAACTCAACGGGGATATCGAGCTGCGCCGCCAGCGCGTCACGCTGACGTTTGCTGTAAACCAGCAGGGGCGATCCCTCCTCCATCCAGACGGAGGCATAGAGCTTCGAGACGCGCGGTGAGCGGATCGGCAGAATAATGCCGTTGAGGATCGGCCACCACAGCCAGCGCGGGGTATCGACGACGCGCTTATCGCTGAGAAACTGTTTCAGGTAGCGTTTTACCGCCGGCGTGGTTGGCGCATCTGGCGTCCCCAGGTTAACCAGCAAGACGCCGGGTTTATCTTGCCTCATCGTATATCCCTGTTATCTAAATGGATTAAGAGCCTATCCCAGTAGGGCTATTTTGCTTGCCATTTTTAACCTGGGCAGTGCTCAAAATCCTCACGTACTGCGTGTACGCTCCGGTTTCTGCGCGCTGTCCGTGTTTAAACTGCCTGCGCCAATAACGCTTACTGGGATAGGCTCTAACTTATTTTTCGCCATTTATTTTACCTTGTCTGGCGCGGATTAGCTCGCCGGTAAAACCTTTCCCTGCGAGAGAAAAAAGCGCTAAGCGGCAAAGTATAGGGGAAAGTGAGGAAAGAAGCGCTGCGGGAGCGGCTTAGTCAGGATAAGCGTGAGGAAAAACGCGCCGGGCATACAGGGAGAACGCCCGGCGGCGGATTAACGGAGATTAGCCCAGAATCTTCGCCAGCTCAGCGCTGACTTCGGTCACTTTGCGCGTGCCGTCGATTTTATGATACTGGGTGTTGCCCGCCTGCGCTTCCTGCTGATAGTAAGCGACCAGCGGCTCGGTCATTTCATGGTATTCCACCAGACGCTTGCGCACGGTCTCTTCCTGGTCGTCTTTACGCGTGGTCAGCTCTTCGCCGGTCACGTCATCTTTACCTTCCACCTTCGGTGGATTGAAGGTCACGTGATAAACGCGGCCTGACGGCGCATGTACGCGACGGCCAACGATACGCTCGACGATCAGCTCGTCAGGCACGTCGAACTCCAGCACGCAGTCAATTTTGATGCCCGCTTCTTTCATCGCATCCGCTTGCGGAATGGTGCGCGGGAAGCCGTCCAGCAGGAAACCATTGCGGCAGTCTTCCTGCGCAATACGCTCTTTGACCAGCGCGATGACCAGCTCATCGGTCACCAGTTTGCCTTCATCCATGATGGCTTTCGCCTGTTTGCCCAGCTCCGTGCCGGCTTTTACCGCCGCACGCAGCATGTCGCCCGTAGAGATTTGCGGAATACCGTATTTCTCCATAATGAACTGAGCCTGAGTGCCCTTACCTGCGCCCGGAGCGCCGAGCAGAATAATACGCATTGCGTAAATCCCCTTGCGAATTGCTTTGATCTAACTGAGAAGGCCAAGAACATACCATTAAGCCCCGGCTACCACAAGGAAACGGGGCGGGAGGCGGCTCTGGCGAGTAACAATATATGTCTGGGATCATCATCAACCGGATCGTCCATAGAATCCAGTCCGGCATCGGATAATCGCCATTTTTCAGACAGAGCGCAGCCGTAAAAAAGCCGGCGCGAGGGCCGGCTTATGGGACGGATAACGATCAGGCCAGCAGCAGCTGGTTCATCCGGCGGATGAACTGATTCGGATCTTCCAGCGTGCCGCGTTCGGCGAACAGCGCCTGATCCAGCAGCAGCTCAACCCACTCGGCGAAGCGCGCTTCGTCCTGCGTATCGGCCGCGCGTTTCACCAGCGCGTGATCCGGGTTCAGCTCGAAGATGTACTTCACGTCCGGCACCGCCTGTCCGGCCGCGGCGAACAGCTTGGCCATCTGGGTACTCATTTCGTTAGCGTCGGTGGTGACGATAGCCGGCGTGTCGGTGAGACGATGCGTCAGGCGCACCTCTTTCACGCGCTCGCCCAACAGCGTCTTGACGCGATCGACAAACGGCTCCAGCGCTTTTTCCGCTTCTTTCTGCGCTTCGTTCTCTTCGTCAGCCAGCTTATCCAGCGTTTCATCCGCTTTGCTGACCGACTGAAACGCCTTGCCGTCGAACTCGGTGAGGTAGCTCATCATCCATTCGTCGATGCGGTCGGAGAGCAGCAGCACTTCGATGCCTTTCTTACGGAACAGCTCCAGGTGCGGGCTGCTTTTCGCGGCGGCGTAGCTGTCGGCGGTGATGTAGTAAATCTTCTCCTGCCCTTCCACCATGCGGCTGACATACTCTTCCAGCGAAACGGTCTGCGCTGAGCCTTCGCTGCTGGTGGTAGCGAAACGCAGCAGTTTGGCGATCGCCTGCTGGTTGGCGTGGTCTTCCGCCGGGCCCTCTTTCAGCACCAGGCCGAACTCGCGCCAGAACTGCTGATATTTCTCCGCATCATCTTTCGCCAGTTTATCCAGCATTTGCAGAACGCGTTTCGTCAGCGCGTTGCGCAGATTCTGCGTGATACGGTTGTCCTGCAGGATTTCACGCGACACGTTCAGCGGCAGATCGTTGGAGTCGATCAGGCCGCGCACGAAACGCAGGTAGTTCGGCATAAACTGCTCGGCGTCGTCCATAATAAAGACGCGCTGCACATAGAGCTTCAGGCCATGCTTATGATCGCGGTTCCACATATCCCAGGGCGCGCGCGCCGGAATGTAAAGCAGGCTGGTGTATTCCTGCTTGCCTTCCACGCGGTTGTGGCTCCAGGTCAGCGGATCGCTGAAGTCGTGCGCGATGTGCTTATAGAATTCGTTGTACTCTTCGTCCGTGACTTCCGCTTTATTGCGGGTCCACAGCGCCTGAGCCTTGTTGATTTTTTCCCAGCTGGTGGTGTCGCTCTCTTCATCTTTGGTTTCGATCTCAACCGGCAGCGCGATATGATCGGAATATTTGCTGATGATGCTGCGCACGCGCCAGCTGTCGAGGAACTCATCCTCGCCTTCGCGCAGATGCAGAGTGATCTCTGTGCCGCGATCCGCTTTCGTCAGATCGTCGATGGTGTATTCGCCTTCGCCGGCGGATTCCCAGAATACGCCCTCTTCCGGCGCCGCGCCGGCGGCGCGGGTGCGTACGGTCACCTTATCGGCGACGATAAACGCGGAGTAGAATCCGACGCCGAACTGGCCAATCAGCTGGCTGTCTTTCGCCTGGTCGGAGCCCAGCGATTCAAGAAACGCCTTGGTGCCTGATTTGGCGATGGTGCCGAGGTTCTCAATCACCTCATCGCGACGCATGCCGATACCGTTGTCGCTCAGGGTCAGCGTGCGGTTTTCCTTATCGACAGAGACCCTTACGCGCAGTTCACCGTCGCCTTCATACAGTTCAGGCGTGGAGAGCGCGCGAAAACGTAACTTATCCGCCGCATCGGAGGCGTTGGAAATCAGTTCGCGCAGGAAGATCTCTTTATTCGAATAGAGGGAATGGATCATCAGATGCAGAAGCTGTTTAACCTCTGACTGGAAACCACGCGTCTCTTGTCCTTTCATGGTTTGGCTACCTCAACTGAAACAGGTTTATCGAACGTTGAGGGAGATGTGGGGATGGGAAAAATATTTTCAAGCTGGCACAACGGAATGTGCCAGCAAGTGGTCAGTATTTAATCTTGTGCCGTCCGGCCAGCGAGTGCGACAGCGTGGTGCCGTCCACCATTTCCAGCTCGCCGCCGACCGGCACGCCGTGTGCGATGCGGCTGGCCTCGACGCCATACTGCGCGCAGAGCCCGGCGATATAGTTGGCGGTCGCTTCGCCTTCCACCGTGGGGTTGGTGGCGAGGATCAGCTCCTGAATGGTCTCTTTCTCCAGACGCTGCTCAAGACGATCGAGCCCGATGTCCTGCGGGCCGATGCCGTCCAGCGGAGAAAGATGCCCCATCAGCACAAAATAACGCCCGGCGAACTGCCCGGTTTGCTCAATGGCGTGAATATCCGCCGGACTCTCCACCACGCAAATCTGCCCGTTCTGCTGGCGACGCGGGTTCGCGCAGATGGTGCAGATCTCCTGCTCGGTAAAGGTGCGGCAATCCGCGCAGTGACCAATTTCCGACATAGCGCGCGTAAGCGCCTGAGCCAGGCGCATGCCTCCGCTGCGATCGCGCTGCAATAGCTGAAACGCCATACGCTGCGCTGATTTCGGGCCGACGCCCGGTAAGCAGCGCAGCGCTTCCATTAGCGACTCCAGCAAAGGGCTGGTTTGCATCAGAACGGCATCTTAAAGCCCGGCGGCAGCTGCATGCCGGAGGAGACGGAGGCCATTTTCTCCTGCTGCGCTTCGGCAATGCGGCGCGCCGCATCGTTGAACGCCGCTGCAACCAGATCTTCCAGCATATCTTTGTCGTCTTCCAGCAGGCTTGGGTCCACCTCGACGCGACGGCAGTTATGCGCGCCGTTGATGGTCACTTTTACCAGGCCCGCGCCAGATTCGCCGGTCACTTCCATTTCAGCGATCTCTTGTTGCACCTGCTGCATTTTGTCCTGCATCTGCTGGGCCTGTTTCATCAGGTTACCCAAACCGCCTTTACCAAACATACTCTTCTCTCTTTGCTCGGGCCGCATAAGCCATCAGGTTTATGCGGCGATTCAAACGGGACGAATACTCTCCTCATCCAGATCGGCGTCGAAAAAGCGACGAAGAGTCTGAATGTGGCTATCCGCGATAATGGACTGACGCGCCTGCGCCAGCTTTTCTTCATAGATCTTCTGTCGCCATTCCAGCGGCGTCAACACCGCTGGATTATCATCTTCAATAATAGTCAGTTCAACCGGCTTGCCGCTGGACTGGCTTAACGCATCGGTCAGCACCTGCTGCGCCGAAGCGGAGTTAAGGTGACGCTGGCTGCTGCGCAGATGGAGACAGACGCCCTGCGCCGTTTCTTCTTTCCAGGCGTTGAGCGCCAGCTGCTGCACCAGTTTGGGCAGCGTCAGCGTAGCGATCTCCGCCGCCCACGCGTCGCGCTGCAACGACTCTTCCGCCAGCCGCGCCGCCAGTTCAGGCGTTTTTTCATGCTCCAGCGCCGAGCGCAGCGCTTTCGGCGTGGCGACCTGCGGCGCCTCCGCCTCGACGACGGTGTTCTGCGCCTTCCAGCGGTAGGCCTCTTTCTTGACCGGCGCCGTGTTTTCCGCCGCAGGTCGTTTGCTGGCCCGCTCGGTTACCTGAGCGAGACGTTCCAGCGCCGAGCCTGCCGGCCGCGCACTGTGCGCTGCCGGCTCACTCTTTTTTGGTTTGTTCGCTCCCTGCTGACGCAACAGCTGTGTACGCGCCTGCAGTAGCTGGCTGGTGGCGTCAGGCAGAGGAATATCCGGGACAGAAGTGGCCGCTGCGGGTGACGGTGCCGGTTTCGGCGCTTCCGGCGCGGCAAACGCGGCGGCGGACGCGGAAGGCGGCACCTGTACATTAGTCTGCGGCGTCATCACCGGGCGCGTAACCGGCTCGGCGATCTCGACCTGCGGATGAAACGCCAGCGCGCGCAGCAGAGTCATCTCCACGCCCATGCGGCGATCCGGCGCCAGCGGCAGCTCTTTACGGCCCATCAAAATGGTCTGGTAATAGAGCTGCACGTCGGCCGGCGGCACGATGCGCGCCAGCTCGCGCAGACGCTGTTCAACCGCGGCGTATTCGTCGCTCAGCGCAGAAGGCAGCAGCTGAATCATGGCGATGCGATGCAGCAAACGCAGCATCTCCACCAGCAGCGCTTCCCACTCTACGCCGCGGCTCGCCGCCTGTTGCAGCAAAGACATGGTCTGCTGGCCGTCGGCGGCGGCCAGCGCTTCGATCAACGCCAGCGGCTGATCGTCGTCCAGCGTGCCGAGCATCGCGGCGACGCTTTCCGTCGTTACCTGCCCCTGGCCGGTGGCGATGGCCTGATCGGTCAGGCTGAGCGCGTCGCGCATGCTGCCGTCGGCCGCGCGCGCCAGTAGTTGCAGCGCCCGCAGCTCGGCGTTGATGTTCTCCTGCTGCAATACATATTCCAGCTGCTGACGGATCTGATCGACGTCCAGCGCTTTAAGATGGAACTGCAGGCAGCGGGAAAGAATGGTGACCGGCAATTTTTGCGGATCGGTGGTCGCCAGCAAAAATTTAACGTGCGCGGGCGGCTCTTCGAGGGTTTTTAACAGCGCGTTGAAGCTGTGGCGCGACAGCATATGCACTTCATCGATCAGGTAGACCTTAAAGCGACCGCGCGCCGGGGCGTACTGCACGTTGTCCAGCAGATCGCGCGTGTCTTCGACTTTAGTGCGCGACGCGGCGTCGATTTCAATCAGATCGACAAAGCGGCCCTGTTCGATTTCACGGCAGTTGTCGCATACGCCACATGGCGTGGCGGTAATGCCGGTTTCGCAATTGAGCCCTTTGGCCAACAAACGCGCAATAGTGGTCTTTCCGACGCCGCGGGTGCCGGAAAAAAGATAAGCGTGGTGGATTCGTCCCAGCGACAGGCCGTTCGCCAGCGCAGTTAAAACATGCTCTTGACCAACGACATCGGAAAACGCTTGTGGACGCCACTTTCGGGCCAGAACCTGATAACTCATTCGTTCACGAGATGTCTTGAAAACCAGTAGGACATGCTAACACAGCCCCGCCGCGACGGCGAGGCTGAAGGCGGGAAACTCAGTGGCCGGGGAAAGAGACCAGGCTGTAGCATTCGATGCCCAGCGCATTGAGACGGGCTTCGCCGTTGAGGTCGTAAAGATTGATAACGAACGCCGCATCTTTCACTTCGCCGCCGGCGCGGCGGATCAGTTTTACCGTCGCTTCGATAGTGCCGCCGGTCGCCAGCAGATCGTCCACCACCAGCACCACGTCGCCCGGTTTGATGGCGTCGCGATGCAGCTCAAGCTGGTCGCTGCCATATTCGAGATCGTAGGTTTCGCTCCAGGTTTCGCGCGGCAGTTTGCCCGGCTTGCGCACCGGCACGAAGCCGACGCCCAAACCCAGCGCTACCGGCGCCCCGAACAGGAATCCGCGCGCTTCGGTGCCCACCACTTTGGTGATGCCACGATCGCGGAAACGCGCAATAAACAGATCGATAGTTGTTGCGAAAGCTTGCGGATCTTCCAGCAGACTGGTGACATCACGAAACAGGATACCCGGCTTCGGATAGTCCGGTACGCTTTTAATACTGTCTTTAAGATACTCAAGCTGCTGCGCAGTCGCGGTCATAATGTTATGCCTGGTGAATACTAAACTGACTCGCGCAGCTTCGCCTTACGCTGACGGGCAGCGCCGCAGGCGGAAAAGAGTGAAACAAGGGAAGCCGCGCACGAAAACGAACAAATCTAAGCAAACTGCAGGATAAATGCAATACCGATCGCCATCCTGATAGCGTAAGTGTTTGAAAAACGCTAAGGTAAATCTGAAAACGCCGGTCAGCGCTCGCCTTTTTCTTTTTCCGTCACTACCGGCATCCGCCACATAAACAGCAGCAGCGCGGCCAACATACAAAGCAGCATGACCCTTAGCCAGAACAGCTTCACCAGCCAGAGAGAAAGGGCGAAAGTCGCGACGGTCAGCAGCATGGCGCGTCCCTTTATGCCCGGCGGCAGCGCGCGATGCTGCTGCCAGTGGCGCAGATATTTGCCGAACCAGGAGCGGTAAAGCAGCCAGTGATGAAAGCGCGGCGACGAACGGGCGAAGCACCAGGCGGCGAGCAGTATAAACGGGGTCGTCGGCAACAGCGGCAGCACGACGCCCAGCGCCCCCAGTACAATAGCCAACCAGCCAATAATCAGTAATATAATGCGCTGCATGAAATATCCTGCTAAAGAGCCAACCGGATCACTTTATCACAGGCGGTAAGCTGTTCCTCAGCCGTTAAGCGGCTATTTTATCAATAGCAACATTACCGATTCGCAATCGCTTTTTAAGGACATAGATATGGGACTGTTATCCTGGCTGGTTATCGGCGTGCTGGTGGGCTTGATCGCGGGCAAATTTTTCGCCGTACGCGGCGGCTGGCTGCCGACGCTGATTCTGGCGACGATCGGCGCTCTGGTGGGCGGCTATATTAGCGTCTATTTTAACTGGGGAACGCTGGCCAGCCTGCACCCACGCGCGCTGCTGCTGGCGCTGGCCGGCGCGTTGGTGCTGCCAGGCGTGGCGCGCATTATTCGTCATTAAGGAGCACATCATGTCACTGGAAAGCGCACCGGATGAGATCAAGCTGGCGGTCGATCTGATTATGCTGCTGGAACAGAGCGACGTCGCGCCCGAAACCGTGCTGGCGGCGCTGGAGATCGTGCGCCGCGATTATGAAAATAAGCAACAGTCGCCCGTCGCGTCCTGAGCGTTCAGCCTGGGCTGACCGCCGGCTGGCTCAGGCTGGGGCTGTGCTTAAGCATATCAATCAGGGTTTCCACCAGCATCGGCGCATCCTGTTCAATATCGAAGCTGTCGGGCATAAACAGCCAGTTTTCCATAATGCCGGTAATGTAGCCGCGTATGATGATCGCCGCGCGGCGCAAGTTCAGCCCCGCCGGCAGCTGCCCCGCGCTAATGCAGTTGCCGAGCACCTCTTCAATCTTCTCATAGCATTCAAGATAGAGGTTCTGCTGCATGATTTGCAGCGGCAGCATCTCGCCCACAAATTCGCACTTATGGAAGATAATTTCCAGCAAAGAGCGCCGCCGCTGGTCGCGCGCGGTCGCTTCAAAGACGTAGCGCAGCATGGCGCGCATCAGGGAAAGTGGATCGTCAGGGTATTTTGACTGATACTCTTGCTCAACATCTTCCAGGCCAGACTCAGACTGCGCCCAGATCTCATTCAGCAGATCGGTCTTGTTTTTAAAATGCCAGTAGATAGCGCCCCGCGTTACGCCAGCCGCCGTAGCGATATCGGCCAGGGAGGTTGCTGAAACGCCGAACTCAGAGAAACGCGCAATCGCGGCATCAAGAATTTGATTCCGTGTTTCAAGGGCTTGCTGTTTGGTTTTTCGTGCCATAGTGAGTGCTTTTACCAGGCGGCGGATTTACATACATTTGCGAATGTATGTACCATAGCATGACCATAATTTAAACGCAGCAATGGCTCAACGGTTTGTGATCCATTGACCAATCGATATCGAACAATCGAGGTTGATTTATGAAAAATAACAGAGGGTTAACGCCTCTGGCGGCCGTCCTGATGCTTTCAGGCAGCTTTGCGCTAACAGGATGTGACAATAAGTCCGAGCAGGCTGGTCAACAGCAACAGGCGCCTGAAGTCGGCGTAGTAACATTAAAAAGCGAACCGTTGAAAATTACGACCGAGCTACCGGGCAGAACGTCAGCCTATCGCGTAGCGGAAGTGCGGCCGCAGGTTTCCGGCATTATTTTGAAACGCAACTTCGTTGAAGGCAGCGATATTAAAGCGGGCGAATCGCTTTATCAGATCGATCCGGCGCCTTATCAGGCCGCTTATAACAGCGCCAAAGGCGATTTAGCACAGGCGCAGGCTAATGCGCAAATCGCCGCCGTAACGGTAAAACGCTATCAGCCGCTGCTGGGCACCAAATATATCAGCCAGCAGGATTACGATCAGGCGGTCGCCACGCAGAGCCAGACGGCTGCGGCCGTGGCGGTCGCGAAGGCGAGCCTGGAAACGGCGCGCATTAATCTTGCCTATACCAAAGTGACCTCCCCTATCAGCGGCCGCATCGGTAAATCCGCCGTGACCGAGGGCGCGCTGGTGCAAACCGGCCAGACCACGGCGCTGGCCACCGTGCAGCAGCTCGATCCGATGTATGTCGATGTCACCCAGTCCAGCGATGAATATATGCGCCTGCGCAAGGAGCTGGAGTCTGGTCAGCTGAAACAGACCGACGGTAAAGCGAATGTCACGCTGATGATGCCTGATGGTAGCGAATATAAGCAGCCGGGCACACTGGAATTTTCTGATGTGACCGTCGATGAAACCACCGGCTCCATTACGCTGCGCGCCGTGTTCCCGAATCCTGACCATACTCTGTTGCCGGGCATGTTCGTGCGCGCGCGTCTGGAAGAAGGCACCAACCCGAACGCGATACTGGTGCCGCAGCAGGCGGTGACCCGTACGCCGACCGGTCAGGCGACGGTCATGGTGGTCGATCAGAACAACAAGGTGGCGGTTCGCAACGTGACGGCGCAGCAGGCAATTGGCGACAAATGGCTGGTCACGCAGGGCGTGCAGGCTGGCGATCGCGTGATTTCTGTTGGACTGCAGCGTGCGAAGCCTGGCGCTCAGGTTACGCCGCAGGAAGTGACAGAAGATGCGAAAGCTAATCAACCCTCGCAGCCGCAGTCGCAGTCTGAACAATCTCAGTCTTAAACAGGAGCCACTGATTCATGGCTAAGTTCTTTATCGATCGCCCCATTTTCGCGTGGGTCATCGCCATCATTATTATGCTGGCGGGTGCGCTATCGATTCTTAAGCTGCCGATTGAGCAATATCCCAATGTTGCTCCTGTAGCGATACAGATTAGTGCAAACTACCCCGGCGCCGATGCGAAAACGCTGCAGGATTCGGTCACGCAGGTTATCGAGCAGAATATGAACGGTATCGACGGACTGATGTATATGTCTTCGAACAGTGATTCTTCCGGCTCGCTGCAGTTGACGCTCTCTTTCCAGTCCGGCACTGACGCCGATATCGCTCAGGTGCAGGTGCAGAATAAACTGCAGCTGGCGATGCCGCTGCTGCCGCAGGAAGTGCAGCAGCAGGGTATCCAGGTAGAGAAATCGTCCAGCAGCTTCTTGATGGTCGCCGGCTTCGTGAGCGAGGACGGCAGCATGACGCAGAACGATATCGCCGACTTCGTCTCTTCCAACATCAAGGATCCCATCAGCCGCACCACCGGCGTTGGCGATACCCAGCTGTTTGGCGCGCAGTATGCGATGCGTATCTGGATGGACCCGCATAAGCTGAATAACTATCAGCTGACGCCGGTCGACGTCGTAAACGCTATCTCCACCCAGAACGCCCAGGTCGCCGCAGGTCAGCTTGGCGGTACGCCGCCGGTGAAAGGCCAGCAGCTTAACGCCTCGATCATTGCGCAAACGCGTCTGACCTCAACGGAAGAGTTCGGTAAAATTTTGCTGAAAGTTAACCCGGATGGCTCGCAGGTACGTCTGCGCGATGTCGCCACTATTGAGCTAGGCGGGGAAAACTACGAGATCATTGCGCGCTTTAACGGACAGCCAGCTTCCGGTCTGGGGATCAAACTGGCGACCGGCGCTAACGCGCTGGATACTGCGGATGCGGTAAAAGCAGAGCTGGCACGCCTTTCGCCTACCTTCCCGGCAGGCCTGAAGGTGGTTTACCCTTATGACACCACGCCGTTTGTTAAAATCTCCATTTTCGAGGTGGTGAAAACGCTTTTTGAAGCGATCGTGCTGGTGTTCCTGGTAATGTATCTGTTCCTGCAGAACTTCCGCGCCACGCTGATCCCAACCATTGCAGTGCCGGTGGTGCTGCTGGGTACGTTCGCTATCATTAACGCGTTCGGCTATTCGATAAACACGCTGACGATGTTCGGGATGGTGCTGGCCATCGGCCTGTTGGTGGATGACGCCATCGTCGTGGTGGAAAACGTCGAGCGTGTCATGGCGGAAGAAGGTTTGCCGCCGAAAGAAGCGACGCGCAAATCGATGGACCAGATCCAGGGCGCCCTGGTGGGTATCGCGCTGGTGCTCTCTGCGGTCTTTATCCCGATGGCCTTCTTCGGCGGGTCGACCGGGGTTATCTACCGTCAGTTCTCCATCACCATCGTTTCCGCCATGGTGCTGTCGGTCATCGTCGCGCTGATCCTGACGCCCGCGCTCTGCGCCACCCTGCTTAAGCCGATTAAGCGAGGCGATCACGGCAAGACGACCGGCTTCTTCGGCTGGTTTAACCGCCTGTTCGACAAGAGCACCAACCACTACGTAGACAGCGTGGGGCATATCGTCCGCAGCACTGGTCGTTATCTGCTGATCTACCTGTTTATCGTGGTCGGCATGGCAGTGCTGTTTATGCGTCTCCCTACCTCCTTCCTGCCGGAAGAGGACCAGGGTCTGCTGTTGGCCCAGGCGCAGCTGCCCGCTGGCGCCACGCAGGAGCGTACGCAGAAAGTTCTCGACCAGGTCAGTAATTACTTTCTGACCAAAGAGAAAGCCAGCGTGCAGTCGGTGTTTACGGTTAACGGCTTCGGCTTTGCCGGTCGCGGTCAGAATACCGGTATCGCCTTCGTCAGTCTGAAGCCGTGGGACGAGCGTGGCGGCTCAGAAAACAAGGTGCCCGCAATCGCAGGCCGCGCCATGCAGGCGCTGAGCACCATCAAAGACGCCATGGTTATTCCATTTAACCTGCCGGCAATTATCGAACTGGGTAACGCCACCGGCTTCGACTTTGAACTGATCGACCAGGCGAACCTGGGTCACGATAAGCTGACGCAGGCCCGTAACCAGCTGTTAGGCATGGTGGCGCAGCATCCGGATACCGTTGTCGGCGTACGCCCTAACGGTCTGGAAGATACGCCGCAGTATAAGCTGACGGTGGATCAAGAGAAGGCGCAGGCGCTGGGCGTCTCCATCTCTGATATCAACACGACGCTGGGCGCCGCCTGGGGTGGCTCCTATGTGAACGACTTTATCGATCGCGGTCGTGTGAAGAAAGTGTATGTGATGGGTAAGGCTGATTCTCGTATGCTGCCGGACGATATCAATAAATGGTACGTACGCGCTTCTAACGGGGATATGGTGCCCTTCTCCGCCTTCTCAACGGCGCGCTGGCAATATGGTTCGCCGCGTCTGGAGCGCTATAACGGCTTGCCGTCCATGGAAATTCTGGGTCAGGCCGCGCCGGGACGCAGCTCCGGCGACGCGATGGCGCTGATGGAACAGCTGGCTTCTCAGCTGCCGCAGGGCATCGGCTATGACTGGACGGGCATGTCCTATCAGGAACGCCTTTCCGGCAACCAGGCGCCTGCGTTGTACGCTATCTCTCTCATCGTGGTGTTCCTGTGTCTGGCCGCGCTCTATGAGAGCTGGTCGATTCCGTTCGCCGTAATGTTGGTGGTGCCGCTGGGCGTTATCGGCGCGCTGATCTTCACTACCTTGCGCGGTCTGAGCAACGATGTTTACTTCGTGGTAGGCCTGCTGACAACCATTGGCCTGTCGGCGAAGAACGCCATCCTGATTGTGGAATTCGCCAAGGATCTGATGGAGAAGGAGGGCAAAGGCCTGGTGGAAGCGACGCTGGAAGCGACACGCATGCGTCTGCGTCCCATCCTGATGACCTCACTGGCCTTTATTCTGGGCGTACTGCCGCTGGCTATCAGTACTGGCGCAGGCTCCGGCGCGCAGAATGCGGTAGGTACCGGTGTAATGGGCGGTATGGTTACTGCGACCGTGTTGGCTATCTTCTTTGTGCCGGTCTTCTTCGTGGTGGTTCGCCGCCGCTTCAGCAAGCATAAAGAAGAGCTGGAACAGGGCCATCCTGTTGAACACCAGCACTAAGTAAAACGCATTGATTCAGAGGCCACCATCAGGTGGCCTCTTTTTTTGCAGGCCGTTTGCGGCGTGGCACCTCGTCTGTTCCTTCCCTTTTTCGCATTCTTCTTTCGGTTCACTCTCTGCGGCCCTGCATCGCTGTGATAGCGCCTTCCTCAGAGAGGCATTGCATTGACATACAGAAAAGTGCATACTAATTGTTATGATATAACATATCAAAAGGAGATCATGATGAAACCAGGTATTCATCCTCACTATCGTACCGTTGTCTTCCATGACACCAGCGTCGATCACTATTTCAAAACCGGCTCAACCATTAAAACCGATCGTACCATCGATATTGATGGCGAAACCTTCCCGTATGTCGCGCTGGAGGTCTCCTCCGCTTCGCATCCGCACTATACGGGCAAGCAAAAGGATTACAGCCGTGAAGGCAGCACCGCACGTTTTAATCAGCGCTATGGCCGTTTTCTCGGTAAAGGCCAATAAGGAAGGGTCATGCAGGTACTCAGCTCATTGCGCACGGCAAAGGCGCGCCATAAAGATTGCAAAGTGGTGCGCCGCCACGGCCGCATCTACGTTATTTGCAAAAGCAATCCACGCTTTAAAGCCGTTCAGGGCAGAAAGAAAAAACGCTAACGCATCACAGGGCCGTAGCCACAACGGCCCTTTTCCCTGTAAAATCTCTCTCAACGCCTCATCATCGGTGACTCGTTAATAC
>NZ_JANION010000168.1:0-24254 GCF_024610815.1 Mixta sp. | reverse complement strand
GCTTCAGTTATTTACAGCCTTACCATTTCGATACGAAATAATTGAAAATGCAGGGAATGGAAAACGTAAATTTTTGTTAATTTTGACGAATCCTTTTGACGATAATATGTCTGCTGTTAAAATCTGCTTCTCTTTTTGACTACAGGAGTAATGGGCCTCAGCCCTCCCTATGGACTGTCACCGAAGTTGCTTATCCACGCCACCGGGTCATCCGGCTTGTTTCTTAACGCCTTTCGGCGTCACTTTCTGCTCTGCTTATCTTTCCCGCCGCGCTACGGTCGTTGAACCCTGCGTCCGGTTTTCCTGTTGCTTGTTTCGGAGTCTGTAATGGAATTTCTTTTAGACCCTTCGATTTGGGCCGGTCTGCTGACGCTGATTGTTCTGGAGATCGTGCTGGGTATTGATAACCTGGTATTTATCGCCATTCTGGCGGAGAAGCTGCCGCCTAAGCAGCGCGACAAAGCGCGTCTGATCGGCCTGTCGCTGGCGCTGCTGATGCGCCTTGGCCTGCTGTCGCTGATCTCCTGGATGGTAACGCTGACGAAGCCACTCTTCTCCGTCGCGCAGTTCAGCTTCGCCGGACGCGATCTGATCCTGCTGGCGGGCGGTATTTTCCTGCTGTTTAAGGCGACGATGGAACTGCATGAACGGCTGGAAAACCGCCAGGTCGACAGCGACGGCAATAAAAGTTACGCCAGTTTCTGGGCGGTGGTGACGCAGATTGTAGTGCTGGACGCCGTCTTCTCGCTGGATGCGGTGATTACCGCCGTCGGCATGGTAAACCATCTGCCGGTGATGATGACCGCGGTGGTGATCGCCATGGGCATCATGCTGCTGGCGTCGAAACCGCTGACCAACTTCGTTAACGCGCATCCTACGGTGGTGGTGCTCTGCCTGAGCTTCCTGTTAATGATCGGTCTGAGTCTGGTTGCGGAGGGCTTCGGCTTCCATATCCCGAAAGGCTACCTCTACGCCGCTATCGGCTTCTCGATCCTGATTGAGCTGTTTAACCAGATCGCGCGCCGCAACTTTATCCGTCATCAGTCGCACCGCCCGATGCGCGAACGCACCGCAGAAGCGATCCTGCGTCTGATGGGCGGCCGTCGCGGCGGCGGCTCGCAGTCCGCTGAGACCAACAGCGCGCCGATGGAGAATCAGACGCTGCCGCAGGAGGGCTTTAAGGATGAGGAACGCTATATGATTAACGGCGTGCTGACGCTGGCGTCCCGCTCCATTCGCAGCATTATGACGCCGCGCGGTGATATCTCCTGGGTCGACGCCACGAAGCCGCTGGATGAAATTCGCATGCAGCTGCTGGATACGCCGCACAGCCTGTTCCCGGTATGTCGCGGGGAGCTGGATGAGGTTATCGGCGTGGTGCGGGCGAAAGAGCTGCTGGTGGCGCTGGAGCACGGTATGGATATCCACACCTTTGCCGCCTCATCGCCGCCGATTATCGTGCCGGAAACGCTGGACCCGATTAATCTGCTGGGCGTGCTGCGTCGGGCGAAAGGAAGCTTCGTGCTGGTCACCAATGAATTCGGCGTAGTGCAGGGACTGGTGACGCCGCTTGACGTGCTGGAGGCGATCGCGGGTGAATTCCCGGACGAGGATGAAACGCCTGACATTATCACCGACGGCGAAAGCTGGCTGGTGAAAGGCGGCACCGATCTCCATTCGCTGCAACAGTGGCTGGACTACCACAACCTGGTGAAGCCGGGCGACGATTATGCGTCGCTGGCGGGCCTGCTGATCGCGCAAAAAGGGCAGCTGCCGCAGCCGGGCGAGGTAATCGATATGCCGCCGCTGCACTTTACGATTGTGGAAGCGACCGATTATCGCATCGATCTGGTGCGCGTCACCAAAGATCAGCCGCGCGAAGAGGATGAGGAAGCCTGATAAAAAGGGGCTGCCGTCAGACAGCCCCGGTTATCAGGGACGGAGGCTGGCGCGATGCTGCGCCAGCCACGCCGGAAAATCATCCAGCGGCATTGGGCGCGCATAAAAATAGCCCTGTAACTTATCCACGCCGCGCTGACGCAAACAGCTCGCCTGCTCGGCGGTTTCTACCCCTTCCGCCACCAGCCTGATATTCAGCCGCTGCGCCAGCGATATCACCATATCCGTAACCGTTGCGTTAATCGCATCCGTGCCGATAGCGGCGGTAAACACTTTATCCAGCTTCAGCACATCGGGACTGAGCGTTTTCAGGTAGGAGAGGGAGCTGTGGCCAGTGCCGAAATCATCAATCGCCACCTTGACGCCGATCTGGTGCAGGTGCGACACCACCCCCTGATCCACCACCGGCAGCGCATCGCGCTCCGTTAATTCAATGACCAGCCGCGGCCCCGGATTAGCGGGCCACCACAGCGCCTGCAAATCATCAATAATCGCCCGATCGCGGAAATGGCTGGCGGCGACGTTAATAGCGATATGAAAATTAGCGTGAGGCGGCAGCTGCGGCAGATGGCGTACCGCCTCAGAAAGCACGAAGCGCGTTAGCGGCGCGATTAGGTTCTGCCGCTCCGCCAGCGGTATGAATACGTCTGGCGAAATCCAGCCCTGACGCGGATTGTGCCAGCGCAGCAGCAGTTCAATGCCGTCGCAGTCGCCGCTGGCGCCGTCAATCAGCGGCTGGCAATAGACCATAAACTCCTGCGCGGAAAGGCCGTAGCTGATTTGCCAGGAGAGGCTCATGCGGTTAGCGGTCGCCAGCCAGACGATATAGCCGGTCAGCAGGCTCAGCAGCAGCCCCAGCGGCAGCTGCGAAGGCAGCGTCAGCAGGGCCAGACGCGTCGGCGCCGGGCCGAACAGCGTGATGGCGAAGGGATAGCGCAGCGAGGATTGCTGATATCTGACCTCATCTTCGGCGGGCTGCGCGTGCTCAATCAACGGGTTGCCATATTCCAGGCTTTTGCCGCCGACGTTGAAAATCGCCCGCTCCACCCAGGGCAGCGTCGGCTCCAGCAGGTAGTTGCTCATCAGCTCGATATTGATGACCTGTAAAATACCGGCGCGGTTATCCAGCGACTTTGGCGTCCAGAGCAGCAGGACAGGCGAACCCTTCAGCAGATAATCATCCACGCTGAGCGCCATATGCTGATTGTTGACCGCCAGTTCCGGGTAGTTTTCGCTGAAGGGGATGGCGCGATCGCCATAGATGCTGGAGCAGTAGATTTGATCGTCATCCACCAGCAGGATGGCGCGCACCGTTTGCAGCGAAGAGATTTTCTCATTCAGCAAAAAACGGACGTCGTTACAGTTCAGACCGACCAGCGCAAGCGTATTGTTCGCCGCGACGTCGAGGGGCGAGAACAGCCGATCGAAACGCGTAATGGCGTTAGCCGCGAAATTATGCGATTGCTGTTCAATCCGGTTTTTTTCTTCGATAAAACGAAAAGTTAATGTAAGGATAAGCACCAGTGCAGCGACTATCGACGCGATTAACAACCGTTTCCGACGAAACTGTCCAACGATCTGCTGGGACACCTGCATCCGTAGCCACCCTTAAAGCACAAATAAAAATCCGACAGTTACATATCGGCAATCCCCGCCTTAAGTTTAGTTGCGCCGATGAAAAAAGCGCTTCGATTCGCCGGTGAAAACAAATACGCGCAATAAGTCGCCGTTTCGCTTTTCGGACGCGCGCACGAAGCCGCAGCCCAAAAAAAAGCAGCGTCGAAGACGCTGCTTTAATGATGTTACGCCGGACCGCAGGGATTAATCGCACTGCACCTTAATCGCCAGGCCGCCGCGCGAGGTTTCACGGTACTTGGCGTTCATATCCTTGCCGGT
Organism: Mixta sp.; assembly: GCF_024610815.1. Lineage (NCBI taxonomy): Bacteria > Pseudomonadati > Pseudomonadota > Gammaproteobacteria > Enterobacterales > Erwiniaceae > Mixta > Mixta sp. Next base: position 20,459 of record NZ_JANION010000168.1, on the reverse strand, counting down.
TTCGTACATCGTCTCGATCACTTTATCGAGCGAGACGCGCGCTTCGCTGGTACGCCGCAGCGCCATACGCGCCGAGTTGATCGCTTTTACCGAGGCGATGGCGTTACGTTCAATGCAGGGCACCTGTACCTGACCGGCGACCGGATCGCAGGTGAGGCCGAGGTTATGCTCCATGCCGATCTCTGCCGCGACGCAAACCTGTTCCGGGCTGGCGCCCAGCAGCTCCGCGAGGCCCGCCGCCGCCATTGAGCAGGCGACGCCCACTTCGCCCTGGCAGCCGACTTCGGCGCCGGAGATGGAGGCGTTCATTTTATACAGCACGCCAACCGCGCCCGCCGCCATAAAGTAGCGGATAAAGATATCGGGGCTGACCGACTCGATAAAGTGATCATAATAGGCCAACACCGCCGGCACGATGCCGCAGGCGCCGTTGGTCGGCGCGGTAACGACCCGTCCGCCGGCGGCGTTCTCTTCGTTAACCGCCAGCGCGAACATATTGACCCAGTCGATCACGTTCATTGGATCGTTAGAGAGCTTGCCGGAGGAGACCAGCATACGACGCAGCGCGGCGGCGCGACGCGGCACGCGCAGCGGACCCGGCAGCACACCTTCAGTGTTCAGGCCGCGATCGATACAGTCGCGCATGGTTTGCCAGACGGCGGCGAAATAGCTCTCAATTTCCTGGCGGCTGTGTAGCGCCAGCTCGTTTTTCATCACCAGGCCGGACAGAGAGAGGCCGGTTTCACGACAGTGCGCCAGCAGCTCTTTTGCAGATTTGTAAGGCCAGGGCACCGCCACTTCATCCAGCACCGACTCGCCGAAATGCTCTTCGTCGACGATAAAACCGCCGCCGATAGAGTAGTAGGTTTTGCTATAGATGCGCTCCTCGCCGGCGAAGGCGTGAATACGCATACCGTTCTCATGCAGAGAGAGGTTTTCGCTGCGGAAGTTCATGCCGCCTTCGCGCGGAAAATCGACCTCATGCTGACCGTTCGCCAGCAGCAGGCGCTCGCGCTGCTCTACGTCGCGGATGAAAGCGGGAATGGCGTCGATATCCACGCTTTCCGGCGACGCGCCGGAGAGACCCATAATAATGGCGATATCGGTATGGTGGCCTTTGCCGGTGAGCGACAGCGAGCCGTAGACTTCTACAGCGATGCGCGTAACGTCCAACAGCCGGTTATCCCGGATCAAATCGTCGACAAACTGTTTGCCGGCTTTCATCGGACCCAATGTATGGGAACTGGACGGGCCAATGCCGATCTTAAACATGTCGAAAACGCTAATCACGCTACACGCTCCTTAATTATTAACAACGCAGCAAAAGATGCACTGCGTATAGTAATCATCCTGGTGGTTAAAAAATCATCTTTTCGCATGAAATAAACTAATTAATTCAGCTAAAAAAACTTATTCAGGGCCGCAAAATCAACGGGTTGATGATAAAAAGTCCATTTTTCGTCCTGAAGTAAAGTTATGCGAGGCGGCATCAGAAATCTCCTGGCTGCTCGGCGCGCCAAATATAACTACTTTGGCGTAATAGGGAAGTGATTTGGATCGCTTACTGAAGAATATTTAGTGAAAAATCACGGGAAGGCTGCTTTTTACCCAACTTTAGTTTGGTTATCCGCTGACCAGCTCCGGCATGACCTGCAGGCTGAGCTGCCGAATAATGCCCGCCGTCATGCCCCAAACGAAATAATCCTGATACCAGGAAAGCCAGACCCGATGATGCAGCCCGCCGCGGTGGATATCCAGCGGCGCATAACGCGACAGGAGCAGCGCCTCCGCCAGCGGCATTTCAAAAATGGCGTCCACCTCTTCAGCGTTGGGGAACCAGGGTAAATCAGGCGGAATCAGGCCGACGACCGGCGTCACCTGAAAGCCGGTGCTGCTGCTGACCACCGGCAACGTGCCGATAATCCGCACGTCCCGTGGACGCAGGCCGATCTCTTCATGCGCCTCGCGCAGGGCGGTGATGTGAAGCGAGGCGTCATCGTCGTCGCGCATACCGCCGGGGAACGCCACCTGGCCCGCATGTTTGCGCAGCCAGGGAGAACGGCGCGTCAACAACAGTCCCGGCTGCTCGCGCCGCGCCACTACCGGCACCAGCACCGCCGCCTGACGGCGCGCCGGTTGCGGCTCGACGGCCGCGGGCGGCTGTAACAGGAAACGGGTAAGAAAGCGATCAAGCGTCAGCGGCGGATGCATTCGGCGCCTCGTTTTCCAGCAGGGGCAAAATACGACGCAGCTTGTGCAGCGTCTCCTGGTACTCCAGATCGGCTTCGCTGTCCGCCACGATGCCGCCGCCTGCAGCGCAGTAAAGCTGACCCTGTTCCGCTATCAACGTGCGGATAGTGATGCTGCTGTCCATGCGTCCACAGCGGCTCAGGTAGCCGATGCTGCCGCACCAGGCGTTACGGCGCTGCGACTCCAGCGTTTCGATAATTTCCATTGCGCGCACCTTTGGCGCGCCGGTAATCGAGCCGCCGGGAAAGCAGGCGCGCAACAGATCGCAGGCGCTCAGTCCGGTTTTTAATTGGGCGCGAATAGTGCTGACCAGGTGATGCACGGCGGGAAACTGCTCAACCACAAACAGCTCCGGCACGCGCACGCTGCCGGGCACGGCGACGCGACCAATATCGTTACGCAGCAGATCGACGATCATCAAATTTTCCGCACGATCTTTTTCCGAGTTCGCCAGCCTGAGCGCCTGCTGACGATCCGCCTGCGCATCCTCCAGACGCGGCAGGGTGCCCTTGATCGGGCGCGTTTCAATTACGCCGTCGCGCAGGGAAAGAAAACGCTCCGGCGACAGGCTCAGCACCGCGCTTTCCGGCAGCCGTAAAAAAGCGCTGAAGGGGGCGCGGTTGCTCTGGTTAAGGCGAAGAAAAGCCTGCCATTCATCGCCTTCATAAGCCGCCTGAAAGCGCTGCGCCAGATTGACCTGATAGCAGTCGCCTGCCTGAAGCCATGCCTGAACCCGATCGAAACGCGCCCGGTAGCATTCTGGCGTCATATTGGACTGCCAGCGGCTGGTCAGGCGGAAAGGCCCGACATCGCGCGCGGGCAGGCCGTTGAGCCAACGCAGGCGCGCGCCGTCCGACTGGTGATCAATCAGCGTCAGCGTTTGCTGCTGATGATCGGCGATCAGCGCCCAGTCATAAATGCCTGCCGCCATATCCGGTGTCATCAGATCGGATATCGCCTGCTGCGGCAGACGCTCGAAGCGGCGGCCCAGGTCATAGCCGAACAGACCCAGCGCGCCGCCCTGAAACGGCAGATCGTCACGCGACGGCACGACAGGCAACAGCTGCGCCAGTTCATTGTTTAACAAGGCGAGCGGATCGTCGCTCGATTCCGTGACAACGTCACCTTTGCGAATGTGCGTGATATCGCCGCGCGTCTCCAGCGTGGCGAGCGGATCGGCCACCATAATATCGAAGCGGCTGTCAGGATGATCGGCAAAAGCTGAGCTGAGCAGCATGGCCCACGGCAAATGCGACACGCGCTGAAATAAGCGTGAAAGCGCGTCGGGCGTGTAGGGTAAAGCATGATAAACTACGGGCATCACTCTCTACGGCGTTAATGATAAACAAACGGCAAGCCTGGCATATTTTGTCTTTGCTGGCATCTGTTTGTTTACGCGCCTTTTATGATTTACAGGAGCCAGAATGTTTACAGGTTTACCAGCATTGAGCCATGAACAGCAGCAGCAGGCAGTGGAACGTATTCAGCAACTGATGGCTGAGGGAATGAGCAGCGGCGAGGCGATTACGCTGGTGGCGCAGGAGATCCGCCAGTCGCATACTGGCGGACATATCGCAGCGCGCTTTGAGGATGACGAAGAAGAGTAATCAGGCCGGGTTCAGCGCGGCGATAATTTTAATTTCGACTTTATATTTCGGGTTCATCAGGCCGGCCTGCACGGTGCAGCGCACCGGCGCGTTGCCGGGCGACACCCAGGCGTCCCAGGCGCGGTTCATGGCGGCGAAATCCGCCTTATCCACGAGGAAAATAGTCGCGTCGAGAATCCGGCTTTTATCCGATCCCACGCGCGTCAGCAGTTTATCTATCACCGCCAGCGCATTCGCAGTTTGCGCCTCGGCGTCTTCATCCAGGTTTTCCGGTACGCTGGTGTAATAAACGGTATCGTTGTGGATCACCGCTTCCGACATGCGGTGTTCAGGATCGATACGGGTAACAGACATAGCGAGCTTCCTTATTCCATTTTTTGACGCCGTTAGCCTGGCACAGTTAGCCCTGCGCTGTCATCTGTTGTAGAGACCGCGTGGGAATGCTGACATAATCAGGCCGTTTTAACGCGACCAGTGAGGATATGTGGCAGACGATTTTGCAGCCGATGGCGCTCTTGCGCAGGCAATACCCGGCTTCAGGCCGCGCGAAGCGCAGCAGCAGATGGCGGCGGCGGTCGCGCAGGCGATAGAACAGCGTAGCGAACTGGTGGTCGAAGCGGGCACGGGTACGGGTAAAACCTACGCCTATCTGGCGCCGGTGCTGCGCGCCGGGAAAAAGGCGATCATTTCCACCGGTTCGAAAGCGCTTCAGGATCAGCTTTACAGCCGCGACCTGCCGGGCGTGGCGCGGGCGCTGGATTACAAAGGCAAAACCGCATTGCTGAAAGGGCGATCCAACTATCTTTGCCTGGAACGTCTGGAACAGCAGGCGATGACCGGCGGCGAGCTGAACGTGCAGACGCTCAGCGATCTGGTTTATCTGCGCAGCTGGGCCAGCGAAACGCAAGACGGCGATATCAGCAACTGCGGCGGCGTGGCGGAAGACAGCGCCATCTGGCCGCTGGTCACCAGCACGAACGATAACTGCCTGGGCAACGATTGCCCGCTTTATAAAGAGTGCTTTGTAGTGAAAGCGCGTCGTCGGGCAATGGACGCCGACGTGGTGGTGGTCAACCATCATCTGTTTCTGGCAGATATGGTGGTGAAAGAGAGCGGCTTCGCCGAACTGATCCCGGAAGCGGACGTGATGATCTTCGACGAGGCGCATCAGGTGCCGGATATCGCCAGCCAGTATTTTGGCCAGCAGCTCACCAGCCGTCAGCTGCTGGATCTGGCGAAGGATATCATCATCGCCTATCGCACCGAGGTGCGTGACGTGCAGCAACTGCAAAAATCAGCCGATCGACTGGCGCAAAGCGCGCAGGATTTTCGCCTGGCGCTGGGCGAGCCGGGATTCCGCGGCAATCTGCGCGAGGTGCTGGCCGACCGCGACGTGCAGCGGGCGCTGACGCTGCTGGATGATGCGCTGGAGCTCTGCTACGACGTGGCGAAGATGTCGTTGGGGCGCTCGGCGCTGCTGGACGCCGCCTTCGATCGCGCGTCGCTCTACCGCAGCCGTCTGAAACGCTTAAAAAATATTAACGAGCCGGGTTTTAGCTACTGGTATGAATGCAGCTCGCGCCACTTCGTGCTGGCGCTGACGCCGCTCTCGGTGGCCGAGCGTTTCCGCGAAGTGATGGACGAACGTCCCGCCGCCTGGGTTTTCACCTCCGCCACGCTGGCGGTAAATGAGCAAATGACCCACTTTAAAGACCGCCTGGGCGTGCACAAAGCGCAGAGCATGATCCTGAACAGCCCCTTTGACTACGCGCGTCAGGCGCTGCTTTGCGTGCCGCGCGATCTGCCGTCGCCTAATCAACCCGGCGGCGCGCGTCAGCTGGCGCGGCGTCTGCTGCCGCTGATTGAGGCCAACAACGGCCGCTGTTTTTTCCTCTGCACCTCCCATCAGATGATGCGCGCGCTGGCGGAGGAGTTCCGCGCCAGTCTGACGCTGCCGGTGCTGTTGCAGGGCGAAACCGGCAAGGCGCAGCTGCTGAAGCAGTTCGTCGAGGCGGGCAACGCCCTGCTGGTGGCGACCAGCAGCTTCTGGGAAGGGGTGGACGTGCGCGGCGACGCGCTCTCGCTGGTGATCATCGATAAACTGCCGTTCACCTCGCCGGACGATCCGCTGCTGAAGGCGCGGATGGAAGATTGTCGTCTGCGCGGCGGCGATCCGTTTGACGACGTTCAACTTCCTGACGCGGTGATTACGCTGAAGCAGGGCGTAGGACGTCTGATTCGCGACGTGGACGATCGCGGCGTGCTGGTAATTTGCGATAACCGGCTGGTGATGCGTCCTTACGGCGCGGTATTCCTTAACAGCCTGCCGCCGACGCCGCGCACCCGCGATCTGCAGCAGGCGGCGCGTTTTCTGCGTCGGTCTGATGATGAGTAATTCCCGTCAGGCTGTGCTAAGATGCGCGCCGAAAAATTTTCTCGCCTGAGGTTGTCATGTCCGCGCGAATTTTAGCTCTTGATACGGCTACCGAAGCCTGTTCGGTAGCGCTATTGCTGGACGGCGTCGTCGACGCCCATTTTGAACTCTGCGCGCGTGAGCACACCCAGCGCATACTGCCGCTGGTGGAAGAGATGCTGACGCGCCATCAGCTGGCGCTGACGCAGCTGGACGCGCTGGCGTTTGGCCGCGGTCCCGGCAGCTTTACCGGCGTGCGCATCGGCATCGGCATTGCGCAGGGGCTCGCCTTCGGCGCCAGTCTGCCGCTGCTGGGCGTTTCCACCTTGATGACCATGGCCGAAGCCGCCTGGCAGCGTCACGGCGCCACGCGCGTGCTGGCGGCGATCGACGCGCGCATGGGCGAAGTCTACTGGGCGGAATATCAGCGTGAGGAAGATGGCGCATGGCGCGGCGAAGAGAGCGAAGCCGTGCTGAAGCCTGAGGCGGCGCTGGCGCGCATGCAGCAGCTATCAGGCGAATGGACCACCGTTGGCACCGGCTGGCAGGCCTGGCCGAATCTGGCGGCGGAAAGCCCGCTGACGCTGCTGGCAAGCGACGTGACGTTGCCGACGGCGGAAGCGATGCTGGCGCTGGCGCAACAGCTCTGGCAACAGGGCAAAGCGTTGCCGCCGGAGCAGGCCGAACCAACCTATCTGCGCAACGAAGTGACATGGAAAAAATTGCCGGGGCGCGCATAGCTGGCGGCAACTTATTTATTAGGTAATAGTCTAATCTGGCAGGTTGCTGGAGAAAGCTATGCGTAAAAATCTGATAAGTGCGTCAGCCATCGTTTTGGCTGCGCTGTTGCTGAGCGGCTGCGTTACCGTTCCTGACTCGGTGAAAGGTCGTTCACCTGTGCCGCAGCAGGATCTGCTGCGCGTAATGAACGCGCCTCAGCTTTATGTCGGTCAGGAAGCCCGCTTCGGCGGCAAAGTGGTGAAGGTGACTAACCTGGACGGCCGTACGCGGCTTGAAATCGCCACGCAACCGCTGGATGAGAGTGCGCGGCCCCGGCTGGGCGCCGCGTCAGTCGGCCGCATCTGGGCGGACGTTAACGGATTTATCGATCCGGTCGATGTCACGAACCAGATGGTGACGGTCGTCGGAACGATTAAAGGCAGCGAGAAAGGGGAAATTGGCAAGGCCAGCTATACCTTTATCGTAGTGGATGTCACCGGCTACCAGCGCTGGCGCGTACAGCAGCAGGTCATTATGCCGACGCAGCCGATCGATCCCTGGATCTGGTATGGACCGACGCGGCATCATCCGGGCTACTGGGGCCCAAATCCCTGGATGGGTTATTACAATACCGGTCCCGCGCAGGTGCAGACGATTCTCACCGAATAAGCGCGGCGGCAGATGTTGACGGCCCGGCCACATGCGATGTGACCGGGCCGTTTCGTTTTAACGCCAATAAAAATTTAGTGATGGGCTTCGCAGCCTGAAATCAGCGAACCAGACATACTGGTACAATGAGTTAAAATATTGTTAACGGTGTGCAACGCTGAGGCTGCGATGGCGAATAAATATGATTTCCGAGGTGAATCCTTGAATAAGGTCTGGCTGAACCGTTACCCCGCCGATGTTCCGGCCGAGATCGATGCCGATCGTTATACGTCGCTTATCGATCTGTTTGAACAGGCGTCCCAGCGTTACGCCGATCGTCCCGCGTTTACCAATATGGGACAGTCGATGAGTTTCCGTACGCTGGAGCAGCGTAGCCGGGCTTTTGCCGCGTATCTCCAGCATAAGCTGGGACTGAGCAAAGGCGATCGCGTCGCCATTATGATGCCGAACCTGCTGCAATATCCAGTGGCGCTGTTCGGCGTGCTGCGCGCCGGGTTGGTAGTGGTGAACGTCAATCCGCTCTATACGCCGCGCGAGCTGGAGCATCAGCTCAATGACAGCGGCGCCAAAGCGATTGTCATTGTCTCTAACTTCGCCCACACGCTGGAAAAAGTGGTGGCGAGGACGCCGGTTAAACACGTTATTCTGACGCGCCTGGGCGATCAGCTTTCGCCCGCGAAAGCCACGCTGGTCAACTTCGTGGTGAAATACATCAAGCGCCTGGTGCCGAAATATAATCTGCCGGATGCGGTCTCTTTCCGCAGCGTATTGCAGCAGGGCGCACAGCTGGGCTATATCAGACCCGCTATCTTCAACGACGATCTCGCCTTTTTGCAGTACACCGGCGGCACTACCGGCATCGCCAAAGGGGCAATGCTGACGCACCGCAATATGCAGGCCAATCTCGAACAGACTAAAGCCACCTATGGTTCGCTGCTGCGCGACGGCAAAGAGCTGGTGGTGACGGCTTTGCCGCTCTATCACATCTTCGCGCTGACCGTGAACTGCCTGCTGTTTATCGAACTGGGCGGCCAGAATCTGCTGATCACCAATCCGCGCGATATTCCCGGCTTTGTAAAAGAGCTAAGCAGATATCCTTTTACCGCGATTACCGGCGTCAACACGCTGTTTAATGCGCTGCTGAATGACAAACAGTTCCAGCAACTCGATTTTTCTACGCTGCGCCTGTCTGCCGGTGGCGGCATGTCGGTACAGAAGGCGGTAGCGGAGCGCTGGGAAAAGCTGACCGGCCACTATCTGCTGGAAGGTTACGGCCTGACCGAGTGCTCGCCGCTGGTGTCGGTCAATCCTTACGATATTACCTGTCATAACGGCAGCATCGGCCTGCCGGTACCCTCGACCGATATTAAGCTGGTGGATGATAACGGCCTTGAAGTGGCAGAAGGGCAGCCGGGCGAGCTTTGCATCAAAGGCCCGCAGGTGATGATCGGTTACTGGCAGCGGCCTGATGCCACCGAAGAAGTGCTGAAAGATGGCTGGCTCTACAGCGGCGATATCGTGACCGTCGATGAAGAGGGCTTTTTACGCATCGTCGATCGTAAAAAGGATATGATTCTGGTCTCCGGCTTCAATGTCTACCCCAATGAAATCGAGGATGTGGTGATGCAGCATCCGAAAGTGCGCGAAGCGGCGGCGATCGGCGTGCCCAGCGACCTCTCCGGTGAAGCGGTTAAAATCTGCATCGTGAAAAAAGATCCTGGGCTGACCAAAGAGGAGCTGATCGCTCACTGCCGTCGTCACCTGACCGGCTACAAGGTGCCGAAGATTGTCGAATTCCGTGACGACCTGCCGAAAACCAACGTTGGCAAAATTCTGCGCCGCGCGTTGCGCGACGAGATAAGCAAAGCGCCTGCCGCCTGACCGCCCGTAATGTGATAGAATGTTGATGAAAACGCCGGGAAACCGGCGTTTTTATTGTCATTTCACTGAGCATCAGCGATGCACGTTCCGCTGCCAAGAGAGCAAGGATTTGAATTACACCTACATCACGACCAATGAAGCGCTGCAAGTCTGCTGTGAGGCGGCGCGCCAACATCGCGCGATTGCGCTTGATACCGAATTTGTCCGTACCCGCACCTATTACCCGCAGCTGGGCCTGCTGCAGATTTATGACGGCGAGCAGGTGACCCTGGTCGATCCGCTAACTATCACTGCATGGCAGCCGCTGATCGAACTGCTGAGCGACAGTAGCGTCACTAAATTCCTGCATGCCGGCAGCGAAGATCTTGAGGTCTTTCTGCACAGTTTCGGCGTACTGCCGACGCCGCTAATCGATACCCAAATTCTGGCGGCGTTCAGCGGCCGTCCGTTGTCGATGGGCTTTGCGGCGATGGTGGAAAACTTTACCGGCGAAGTACTGGATAAAAGCGAATCGCGCACCGACTGGCTGGCGCGTCCGCTTTCCGCGCGTCAGTGCGAATATGCCGCGGCGGATGTCTTCTGGCTGTTGCCGATCGCCCATACGCTGATGGACGAAACGGCCGCCGCAGGCCAGCTGGAGGCGGCGCGCAGCGAATGTCTGCTGCTGTGCCAGCGTCGTACCGATATTTTGCAGCCGGAAGAGGCATACCGCGAAATCAGCAACGCGTCGTTGCTGCGTCCGCGTCAGCTGGCGGCCTTGCAGCGCATGGCGGCCTGGCGTCTGAAGCTGGCGCGTGAAAAAAACATGGCGGTGAATTTCGTGGTGCGTGAGGAAAACTTGTGGAAGGTAGCGCGCTATCTGCCGGGCACGTTGGGCGAGCTGGACCACTTAGGGCTGAGCGGCCATGAAATTCGTTTTCATGGTAAAACGCTGCTGGATATCGTCAGCGCGGCTAACGCATTGCCGGAGGAAGAACTGCCGCCGGTGCTGATGAATATCAATGAGCACCCGCTCTATAAAAAAGCCTTTAAGGCGCTGAAAGCGGTGGTTCAGGAGGTGAGCGAACGCAGCGGACTGAGTACCGAGCTGCTGGCGTCACGCCGTCAGATTAATCAGCTGCTGAGCTGGCACTGGCAGATCAAACCGCGCGAGCGTCTGCCCGAACTGGTAAGCGGCTGGCGGGGCGAGCTGATGGAGCAGGAAATCAGGCAGGTGTTGGCTGACTATCCGCAATAGCCCGCGAAAAGTTTCCCCTGCGTAAGGCAGGGGAAGATCAGGAAAGGAAAAAGGTCATTTCGCAGCTTCTTCCATTTCCGGCAGCGTCACGTTAAGTTCCAGTATCGAGATATCATCGCCGCGCTGATCGAGCTGCACGGTCACCATCTCTGGATCGATCTTCACATATTTGCAAATCACTTCCAGGATGTCGCGCTTCAGTTGTGGAAGATAGTGGGGCTCGCTATCGCCCCTCCTGCGTTCTGCCACGATGATCTGCAGCCTTTCCTTGGCGATATTGGCGGTGTTCTTTTTACGGGATAAAAAGAAATCGAGTAAGGCCATGGTTTATCCCCCGAACAGACGTTTCAGGAATCCCTTCTTCTCTTCTTCAATGAAGCGGAAGGGGCGTTCTTCACCGAGCAACCGGTCAACGGTATCGGCGTAGGCTTTGCCCGCATCGGACTCTTTATCCAGAATGACGGGTTCGCCCTGGTTGGAAGCGCGCAGCACCGACTGATCTTCCGGGATCACGCCGACCAGCGGAATACGCAGAATTTCCAGCACGTCTTCCATACTTAGCATGTCTCCGCGGCTGACGCGGCCGGGATTGTAACGGGTCAGCAGCAGATGCTCTTTCACCGGCTCCTGTCCATTTTCCGCGCGGCGTGATTTTGAGGCGATAATACCCAAAATACGGTCGGAGTCGCGTACGGAAGAGACTTCCGGGTTGGTGGTGATAATCGCTTCATCGGCGAAATAGAGCGCCATCAGCGCGCCGGTTTCAATGCCCGCCGGCGAGTCGCACAGGACGAAGTCAAACTCCATCGTGTTTAATTCATTCAGGACTTTTTCGACGCCTTCGCGCGTCAGGGCGTCTTTGTCACGCGTTTGTGAAGCAGGCAGGATATAGAGGTTTTCTGTTCGTTTGTCTTTAATCAGTGCCTGGTTCAGCGTGGCGTCGCCCTGGATTACGTTGACGAAATCATAAACCACGCGTCTTTCACAGCCCATGATCAGATCGAGATTACGCAGACCGATGTCGAAATCGATCACGACGGTTTTTTTCCCTTTCTGAGCCAGACCGGTTGCGATGGCCGCGCTTGACGTGGTCTTGCCAACGCCCCCTTTGCCGGATGTAACTACAATAATGCGTGCCATATATAAGAATTCCTTATAAATAAAAAGGGGCCTAATTCAATGTCTGTATAGTCAGCGCGCCATCCTTCAGGCTAAGGCGCGCTGCTTTTGCAAAATATTCCGCAGGGATCTGATCCATCAGCCAGTATTCGCCAGCGATGGAAACCAGCTCCGCAGAGAGGCTGGTGCAAAAAATCTGGCAGTCGCGATCGCCGCTGGCGCCAGCCAGCGCGCGTCCGCGCATCATGCCGTAAATATGAATATTGCCGTCGGCGACCAGCTCGGCGCCGGCGCTAACGCTGTTGGTGACGATCAGATCGGCGTTACGCGCGTAAATCTGCTGCCCCGAACGCACCGGCGTTGTCACCAGGCGGGTTTTCGTCACCACGTTTTCCGGCGCAGGCGCCGCTACCGGCTCCGGCTCGGGACTTTTCTTTTGTTCTTTACCTTCGGACAAAATCGGCAGGCCGGCGCGCGCGATCATGCGCTTCAGCGCTTCATCTTTGCAGCCGCTCACGCCCACAATGCGTAAGCCCGTAGAAGCGATAGCCTGCTGCATCTGCTTCCAGTTCACGTCGCCATCCAGGGCGGCCACATTCAGAACAACGGGCGCATTTTTGAGAAAGGCAGGTGCCTGGTCAATTTTGTCCTGAAGCGCCTGACGAACCACATCGGGATGCGTGTGGTGTAAATGAACAACAGACAGAGTAAAACTACTGCCTTTAAACTCTATTGGCGTTTGCGACATCTGTCCTGGCTCAGTCCTGTTATGTCTAAACCCGACCAAATTATGCCTGATTTAGCCAGCGCGTAATCAAGGCGGGAGATTATTCCTAACCACTGCAAGCATGTTATAGTTACTGCTATATTCAGGCAAGTCACCACCCCGGTTAATTCGAGTAAAAAATATGTTTTGTGTGATCTACAGAAGTCCTCTGCGTGACCAGACTTATCTTTATGTTGAAAAAAAAGACGATTTCTCTCGCGTGCCGCAGGAACTGCTGCGCGGTTTCGGCAAACCGCAGCTGGCGATGGTGTTACCCCTTGAACGCACTAAGAAACTGGCCAACGCCGACATCGAAAAAGTGAAACAGGCGCTTCAGGATCAGGGCTATTATTTACAGCTTCCTCCGCCGCCGGAAGATCTGTTGAAAATACATCTGGGAAAAGGCGACCCGGTTTAATTCAGATTCATCTGTAAAATAATACGTCGCTGAATAAATCTTCATTTTAATTTCCGCTGGCCCAAATGATTAATAAGGAACAGGTATGAAGCTAAATGTTCTGAATGCGACGTTGATTTCAATAATGCTGGCGGGATGCGCCAGCAAAAATAGCGTCTCGTCAGCGCCGCCGGCAAATTCACCCGCCGCTCCCGCCGCCGCGAAGCAGAGCGGCGGCTTCCTCAAGCCGGCGACGGGCAACAGCACGCTGGCACAGCAGGGACGCGATCCGGCGGAATTTCCCGCTTATGTGGAACAGTTAAAAACCCAGGCGCGCGCGCAGGGTATTAATGAGCAGACCCTCAACAGCGCCTTCGCCAATATCCATTTTGTCGATCGGGTGATTAAATCGGATCGCAATCAGCCTGAGCAGAAGATTACGCTGGATGACTATCTGGCGCGCGTGTTAACCGAGAAAAAAGTGGCGCTGGGCCGCAGCCGCTTTCAGGAACATCAAAGCGAGCTGATGGCAGCCAGCCGGCAGTATGGCGTGCCGCCACAATATATCGTCGCCCTGTGGGGTATGGAGAGCAACTTCGGGCAGTTGCAGGGCCGCGAAGACATTATTTCCGCGCTCGCTACGCTGGCCTTTGAAGGTCGCCGCGAAACCTTCTTTACCAATGAGCTGATCGCCGCGTTGAAAATGATTCAACAGGGCCATATCAGCGCGCAGGAGATGAAAGGCTCCTGGGCGGGCGCGATGGGGCAGAACCAGTTTATGCCCAGCTCTTATCTGCGCTACGGCGCGGATGGCGACGGCGACGGCAAAATCGACATCTGGCGCAACAGCCGCGACGTCTTCGCCTCGACAGCGAATTATCTGGCGAAAGAGGGCTGGCGCGCTGACGAAGGCTGGGGCCAGGAAGCGGTGCTGCCGGTTGATTTCGACGCCAGCCTGGCGGGGACGAAAACCCAGCAGGCGAAAACGGTCGGGGAGTGGGAAAAACTTGGTGTGCGGCTGATGGAAGGCGCGACGCTGCCCGACACCAAACAGCGCGCCTGGATCATTCTGCCGGATAACGTCGGCGGCCGTGCCTTCATGGTGTATGAAAACTTCCGCACCATCATGCGCTGGAACCGTTCTTATTATTTTGCTATCAGCATCGGCAAAATGGCGGATGCGGTGGCGCAACAGTAGCTATCGGCGCCGGTCTGGCGCTGTCACTCTCAGCAAGGGGAAAAGCATGTACCAACATCGTAACTGGCAGGGCGCGTTGTTAGATTTTCCGGTAAGTAAGGTTGTCTGCGTCGGCAGCAACTACGCAAAGCATATTAAAGAGATGGGCAGCGCCACGCCGCAGGAGCCGGTGATATTTATTAAGCCGGAAACGGCCCTGTGCGATCTGCGTCAGCCGCTCTCTATTCCGCAAGATCTGGGCGCCGTGCATCATGAGGTGGAAATGGCGGTGCTGATCGGCGCCACGCTGAAGCAGGCCAGCGAAGCGCATGTGGCGCAGGCGATCGCTGGTTACGGCGTCGCGCTCGATCTGACGCTGCGCGATATTCAGGCAGGCCTGAAAAAAGCGGGCCAGCCGTGGGAAAAAGCCAAAGGCTTCGATAATTCCTGCCCGCTTTCCGGCTTTATTCCCGCTAACCAGTTTACTGGCGATCCGCAGCAGAGCGAACTGAAGCTGCTGGTCAATGGCGAAATGCGGCAACAGGGCAGCACGGCGGATATGATCACGCCGATCCTGCCGCTGATCGCCTATATGAGCAAGTATTTCACCCTGCGCGCGGGCGACGTGATTCTGACCGGCACGCCGGAAGGCGTAGGTCCGCTGCACGCTGGCGATACGCTGGAAGTGTCGCTGGCGGGCCACGGCATCAGCACGCGCGTGCTGTGACGCTTGCATCTGAAGCCTGAACTGTTTATAAGGTGCGCTTTTGCTTAACCGGACATCACAATGACTGAGACCCCTTTCTGGCAGGCGAAAAGCCTGGAACAAATGAGTGATGAGGAATGGGAATCCTTGTGCGATGGTTGCGGACAGTGCTGCCTGAATAAGTTGCAGGACGCCGATACCGATGAAATCTATTTCACCAACGTCGCCTGCAACCAGTTGAATATCAAAACCTGCCAGTGCCGCAACTATGAACGCCGCTTCGAATATGAAGAGGATTGCATCAAGCTGACGCGCGAAAACCTGCCTACCTTTTCCTGGCTGCCGCCCAGCTGCGCCTATCGTTTGCTGGCGGAAGGAAAAGGCCTGCCGGTGTGGCATCCGCTACGCAGCGGATCGAAAGCCGCCATGCATGCCGCACGTATTTCGGTGCGTCATATTGCGGTGCGTGAAAGCGAGGTAAGAGACTGGGAAGATCACATCATTAACCGGCCGGAGTGGAAAGCGTAATTCCGCTCCGGGCCAGTGAAGCGCTTTAGCGACTAAAAAGGTCGCGGCGCTTTGGTTTAAACGGCTGAACGATCAGCACCAGCAGCGCCACGATCAGATAAGCGGCGAAAATGACCATCAGCCACTGCGGCATGCTCAGCGTCAGGAACGACCAGACGCGCTCTGAGCAGTCGCCGGTCGCGACGAACACCGCAGGCAGCCATTTGTCCAGCGGCAGCCAGTCGGGAAAACGGGCGGCGAAATCGCAGGTGACGAAAGGATTCGGGTGCAGCTGAATCATCGTATGCCGGTAAGAAAGACGCAGGCCTTCCCAGGCGCTGTAGATCCAGATCGCCAGCGCCGCATAGCGCAGCGGCGTTTTCGGCGCCACGGCGCCTGCCAGTCCGGCGCCCATTACGCCAAACAGCGCGCAGCGTTCATAAATACACATTACGCAGGGTTTAAGCATCATCACATGCTGAAACCACAACGCGACCATTTCAAGCGCAAACGCAGTCAACGCCATCAGCAACCAGGCGCCTCGTCCTCTTGAGCATTGTTTCAGGTATCGCAACATAAATCTTTCCATATGATTAGCGTTGAATCGGCAGTGTAAAGCAAAAAGTTTTCGCTGCCAGCCAGGGCAGCGAAAAAACAGCGGTAAAAATGACGCAGGTCCGGTTATCCGTCTCCTTACAGCGCAGGCTGGCTGAGCCAGCCGTGCTGCGTAAACCAGAGCGTCATCGGCTCAAGCGCGAACATAATGCACAACAGCCCAATCAGCGACAGCACAATGGTATAAGGCAGGGCCATCCAGACCATGCGGCCATAAGAAAGACGGATTAACGGCGCCAGCGCCGAGGTCAGCATAAACAGGAATGCCGCCTGACCGTTGGGCGTCGCCACCGAAGGCAGGTTAGTGCCGGTATTGATCGCCACCGCCAGCAGTTCGAACTGCTGCAGGCTAATAGCGCCGCTGGTGAACGCGTGTTTCGCTTCGTTGATATAGACGGAGCCGACGAATACATTATCCGAGATGGAAGAGAGCAGGCCGTTAAAGATGTAGAACCAGGTCAGCTGCATGCTCGCCTCCGCCTGTAACACGAAGTGGATCAGCGGGCTGAAAAGATCCTGTTGCACAATCACCGCGACAATGGCGAAAAAGACCGTCAGCAGCGCGGTAAAGGGCAGCGCTTCGGAAAAGGCGCGACCAATCACATGCTCGTCGGTGATACCGCACAGCGAGGTGGCCAGAATAATCACCGACAGGCCAATCAGCCCGACCTCCGCCAGATGCAGCGCCAGCGCGCAAATCAGCCAGACGGCGATTATTCCCTGAATCCAGAGATTCAGCCGCTCCTGGCGGGTGCGCTTCTGCTGCGATTCGCTATCGTACGCCATTAACACTACACGCACTTTTTCCGGCAGCGGTTCGCCATAACCGAACAGACGAAAGCGTTCCAGCAGCACGCAGGTTATCAGGCCGCAAGCCAGTACCGGAACGGTCACCGGCGCCATACGCAGGAAGAAGTCGACAAAATCCCAGCCGGCCGCCTTGGCGATAATCAGGTTTTGCGGCTCGCCAACCATGGTCATTACGCCGCCCAGCGCCGTGCCCACGCCCGCCTGCATCATCAGGCTGCGCAGAAATGAGCGGAACTTATCCAGCGTCTCACGGTGTTCTTGCTCATTGGTCAGTCCGGCCGTCGCGTCGCCTTCAGAGAGCACGCGATGGTAGATATCGTAAAAGCCCGTCGCTACGCTCAGCACGACCGCGACGACCGTCAGCGCATCCAGGAAAGCGGACAAAAAGGCGGCGGCCAGGCAAAATGAGAGGCCCAGCCAGACCTTTGAGCGGATCGACAGCAGCAGGCGGGTAAAGACGAACAGCAGCAGCTGACGCATAAAATGAATGCCGGCGACCATAAAGATCAGCAGCAGCAGCACCTCAAGGTTGTTGGCCAGCTCTTCTTTAACCTGCTCCGCGCTCGCCATGCCGATCGCCACCGCCTCCAGCGCCAGCAAACCGCCGGGCATCAGGGGATAGCATTTCAGCGCCATGCCGAGAGTGAAAATAAATTCCGCCACCAGCAGCCAGCCGGCAAGAAAAGGGCTCACAAAAAAGAACAGCAGGGGATTGATTACCAGAAAGCCTAACAGCGTTAGCTTATACCAGTCGGGGGACTGCCCAAGAAAATTGCGCGTAAAGGCGCGTCCGGCGGAAATATCCATATGCAATGATATCCTCATACAGGATTAAAAAATTTAAGATGCAAAGGGTAAACGGCGCTTCTGGCGCTGGCAATGCGCTTCCCGTTTATCTGACCGAGATTTCCTCGATATTTGCGCCAGGTTAAAGTTTTAAACGCAGCGAAGCTAGGTGATGCCTGGGGCCTCTGGTATGATGAGCTGCATATTGCCTAATGATGAAGCAACGAGAATATAACGCTATGGTTATAAAGGCGCAGAGCCCGGCCGGGTTCGCGGAAGAGTATATCATCGAAAGTATCTGGAACAGCCGTTTCCCTCCTGGATCTATCCTGCCCGCCGAACGCGAGCTTTCTGAACTGATTGGCGTAACGCGCACCACCCTGCGTGAAGTGCTTCAGCGTCTGGCGCGCGACGGCTGGTTGACGATTCAGCACGGCAAGCCGACGCGGGTGAATAATTTTTGGGAAACGTCCGGCCTGAATATTCTCGAAACGCTGGCGCGCCTCGATCACGACAGCGTGCCGCAATTGATTGATAATCTGCTCTCCGTGCGCACCAATATCTCCTCGATTTTTATTCGTCGCGCCATTCGTCATTTCCCTGACCAGGCGCGCGAAGTGCTGAAAAGCGCCGACGACGTCGAAGATCAGGCGGACGCCTATACCGAGCTGGACTATCGCATTTTCCGCGGGCTGGCTTTCGCTTCCGGCAACCCGATTTACGGCCTGATTCTCAATGGTCTGAAGGGGCTCTATACCCGCGTCGGCCGCCACTATTTTTCCAACCCGGAAGCGCGCGCGGTGGCGTTGCGCTTTTATCAGCAGCTGCTGACCTTCTGCGACGGCACCGAACCGGAAAACATCGTTACCGCCGTGCGCGATTATGGTCGCCGCAGCGGCGAGATCTGGCACAGCATGCATAAAACCATGCCGGACGATCTGCAGCGTCGCTAGCGGAACTGGCAACAATAAAAAAGGCCGGATAGCTATCCGGCCTTTTGCTTTTCCGCTTCCGCGTCAACTACAGAGTACCAGGACGCGGGGGGCAGCGTTCGAGGATCTCCACGCTGCCATCTTCATTCTGCTGTTCCAGATGCACGTCAAATCCCCAGAGGCGATGCACATGTTTCAGCACCTCGCGGCGGCTCTTATCCAGCGGCGAGCGCTGGTGGGGAACATAGCGCAGCGTCAGAGAACGATCGCCGCGCAGATCAACATTGTAGACCTGAATATTCGGCTCCAGGTTGCTCAGGTTATACTGCGCAGAGAGCTGCTGGCGAATGGCGCGATAGCCCGCTTCATCATGGATCGCCGCAATTTCCAGATAGTTGTTGCGGTCGTCGTCCAGCACGGTGAACAGACGGAAGTCGCGCATCACCTTCGGCGACAGGAACTGGCTGATAAAGCTTTCGTCCTTAAACTCGCGCATGGCGAAATGCAGCGTTTCCAGCCAGTCGGAGCCAGCGATATCCGGGAACCAGTAGCGATCCTCTTCGGTCGGCGACTGGCAGATGCGTTTGATATCCTGAAACATGGCGAAGCCGAGCGCGTAAGGATTGATGCCGTTATACCAGGGGCTGTTGTAGGCGGGCTGAAATACCACGTTGGTGTGGCTGTGCAGGAACTCCAGCATAAAGCGTTCCGTCACTTTCCCTTCATCATAAAGATGGTTCAGGATGGTGTAGTGCCAGAAAGTCGCCCAGCCTTCGTTCATCACCTGGGTCTGCTTCTGCGGATAAAAATATTGGCTCACCTTACGCACGATGCGCAGGATCTCACGCTGCCAGGGCTCCAGCAGCGGGGCGTTCTTCTCCATAAAATAGAGTAAGTTTTCCTGCGGTTCAGAAGGAAAACGCACTTTCTCCTGATGCACTTCCTCTTTCTCCCGCCGCGGCAGGGTGCGCCACAGCGTATTGACCTGGCTTTGCAGATACTCCTCACGACTTTTCTGCCGCGCTTTCTCTTCCTGCAATGAAATCTTCTGCGGACGCTTGTAGCGATCGACGCCGTAGTTCATCAGCGCATGACAGGAATCGAGCAACCGCTCGACCTCTTCGACCCCGTAGCGCTCCTCGCATTCGGCGATATAGTTTTTCGCAAACAGCAGGTAATCAATAATCGAACTGGCGTCGGTCCAGCTGCGGAACAGGTAGTTATTTTTAAAGAAAGAGTTATGTCCGTAACAGGCATGGGCAATTACCAACGCCTGCATGGTGATGGTATTTTCTTCCATCAGGTAGGCGATGCAGGGATTGGAGTTAATCACAATCTCATAGGCCAGCCCCTGCTGCCCGTGCTTATAGCGTTGTTCGGTTTCAATAAATTTCTTGCCGAAGGACCAGTGTGCGTAGTTTATCGGCATACCGACGCTGGAATAAGCATCCATCATCTGCTCGGAGGTAATGACTTCAATTTGATGCGGGTAGGTCTCCAGACGGTAATGTTTCGCCACGCGATCGATTTCCGCCAGGTAGGTGTCAAGTAGCTCAAAGGTCCAGTCGGGTCCGTCACTGAGTCGTTTGCTGTCCTTAACCGGATCGTCAAATATTGTCGCCATAGCGCACTCCTCGTTGATGAATCTGAACGTGCGGCATCCGCCGCGCAGATTCCTGTTGTTTAAGGCTCATCCCGAACAAGACAGCCCAAAAAACTGAGCGAACACTGTTAATGATAGTTCACTGTTTTCCATCCGAAACCGGAATGCAATATGAAACTGCAATACAAAATAAAGCAGCGGGGAAAAACGAACTTTTAAATAATGAATGATGCGATTAAAGGAATGTTTTGCAGAATATAATAT